>JAVLCF010000165.1 GCA_031581195.1 Trueperaceae bacterium
GCTCAACCGCCACGTGGCGTCGCGCGACGCCCACGTGCCGCTCCCGGCGGTCAGGACCGTGCCGTCCGGCCGGCGGACGAGGACCCCCTCGAGCCGCGCGACGCGCGGGTCGTCGCGGTCGGCGCGGACCCGGGCGGCGTGGAAGATCGTGCCCTCCACCAGGAACGACACGTCGCGGTCGGACGCCGCCGGCGGGCGACCGTACAGGAAGTCGTCGATGATCGCTTGGTAGGTGCGTTCCGCCCGCGGTTCCCACACGCCGTTCACGACGATCGCCACGCCGCTCACGACGACGCCCCACGCCACGAGCGGCGCGATCAGGGCGCGCGGGGCGACGCCGCCCGCCTGCGCCGCCTTCAACTCCGAATCGCGGGCCATGCGCCCGCCGGCGGTGAGGACCGCGAACGTCGCGGCGACGGGGAGGCCCAGATGCAGGAACCAGGGGACCTTCGCCCACACCAGCCGGAGGATCGCCCCGAGCCCGGCCTCCTGCTCGACGAGGAAGCGCGCCAGGACGCTCAGGAGGTCGATCGACAACAGCAACGTCACGCCCGCGAGCCCGACCCCGAACAGGCCCGACGTCTCCCGGAGCAGGCTGCGCGCGAGGCGTTCCGGCACCCGCGCATGCTACCAGAGGCCTTCGCGCCGCCCCGACCGCTCCCCGAGCCCGCTCCGGCGCACCGGGGCGCGTCGCCGACGGCCCCCGCCGGCCTCCCTGGGGTAGGTTCGGGGACGCCATGCCCGCCGACGCCCCACCCCCCCTCGCGCCCCGCGTCGACCCCGACGCCGGCGCCCGCCCCCTCGTCGCCTGGCGGCGCGCGCCGTTCCCGGCCCCGTGGGCCACCTGGTTCGGGCGCCGCGCCCCGCTGCACCTCGAGGTGGGCTTCGGGGACGGGCGCTTCACCGTCCGGCGGGCGCTGGACGCGCCGGAGGCGGACTTCGTCGGGATCGAGACGTCCGGCGTCAGCGTCCGTCGCGCCCTCGCGAAGCTGCGGCGCGAGGGGCTCGACAACGTCCGGCTCCTCAAGGGCCCCGCGCAGGTCGTGGTCCGCCGGGCGTTCGCGCCGGGCAGCCTGGCGAGCGTCACCGTGAACTTCCCCGACCCCTGGCCGAAGGGACGGCACGAGGAGAAGCGCCTGTTGCGGCGCGACGTGTTCGCCCTGTTCGCGGCGCGCCTCGCCGACGGCGGCGAGGTGCGCCTCGCGACCGACCACCCCGACTACCTCGCCTTCGCCGAGGCGGAGGCGGCCGCGTCGGGCCTGTTCGACGCCGTCCCCCGCGATCCGCCCCCCGCGACGTTCGAAACGAAGTACGCCCTGAAGTGGCGCGAGCAGGGCAAACCGCTGCACTACCGCGCCTTCGTGCGCACCGACGCCCCCGCGCCCGACGTTCCCGTCCCGGAAAGGCCCCCCACGATGCCGCACGCGTTGTTCACCGGCTCCCTGCCCGACGCCCCCCCGTTCGAGAAGACCGTCGTGCCGTACGAGGGCGGTCACGTGGTGCTGCACGAGGTGGCGCGCAGCCTCGCCGGCGATCGCGGCGACCGGCGCCTGCTCGTGCGCGTCACCGTCGACGAGCCCGACCTCACGCAACAGCTCCTCGTCGAGGTGCAGGCGCGCGGCGACGACGGCTTCATCGCCCGCATCGGGTCGTTCGGCGATCCGTTGATCACGCCCGCCGTGCGCGGTGCGGTGCACGCGGTCACCGCCTGGCTCGAGCGCGACGCCGGCCTGCAGGTCGTCGCGCGGCACTACTGAGGTGCCCGCCGCGCCGCCCGACGCCCTCGCGCCGCTGCGCCTCCCGGCGTTCCCCGCCCCGCACGGCTTCACCACCCGCGCGGGCGGCGTCGGCGTCGGTCGGTACGCCACCCTGAACCTCGGGACGCACGTCGGGGACGACGCGGACGTCGTGGCGGAGAACCGCCGGCGGGCGCTCCGGGCGGCCGAGGCCGACCCGGCGCGCACCGCGCACGCGCGGCAGGTGCACGGCGCCACGGTGCTGGACGCCGCCGACGCCGCGGACGGCGTGCGTGAGGGCGACGCCCTGGTCGCCACGCGCCCCGGCTGGACGGTGGTCGTGACGGTCGCCGACTGCGTCCCGGTGCTGCTCTCGACGCCCGATGCGCGGGCGGTCGCCGCCGTCCACGCCGGCTGGCGGGGGCTCGTCGCCGGCGTCGTGGACGCCGCCGTCGCCGCCCTCGCCGCGCGCAGCGGGGTCGGTCCGGAGGCGCTGCACGCCGCCGTCGGGCCGCACGCCGGCGCCGGCGCGTGGGCGGCCGACCGCCCCGGCTACCAGGTCGGGCCGGAGGTCGTCGCCGCCTACGCCGACGCCGGCTTCCCCGACGCCGTCGCGCGGCCCGACCCGCGCGCCGCCGGCCGGTTCGAGGTGTCGCTGGAGGCGGCGACCCGCGCCGCGCTGGCGCGGGCCGGCGTCCGACCGGACCGGGTCGCGGTCGGCCCGTGGGACACGTTGGCGGACGCCGAACGGTTCTTCTCGCACCGGCGCGAGGGCGGTTCGACCGGCCGGCACTGGGCGTGGGTGCGGACCGTGGACGCCGCCGGCGGCTGGTAGGCTCCCCGCCATGGAGCGGCTTCTGGACGTCCTGCGCGCCCTTCGGGCCCCCGACGGGTGCCCGTGGGACCGGGCGCAGACGCACGACAGCCTCCGGCCGCAGCTGCTCGAGGAGGCCGCCGAAGCGGTCGACGCCCTCGGGAGCGGCGACGACGCCGCCGTCGTCGAGGAGCTCGGGGACGTGCTGCTGCACGTCGGCTTCCACGCCGTGCTCGGGGAGGAGTCCGGCCGGTTCGACGCCGACGCCATTCTGGACGCCCTCGTCGCGAAGTTGGTGCGGCGCCACCCGCACGTGTTCGGGGACGAACGCGCGACCGACGCCGCGGACGTCGAGGCGACGTGGGCGCGGGTGAAGGCCGAGGAGCGCGGCGGCGCCCCCCGCGATCCCCTCGACGCCGTCCCGGCGAGCCTCCCCGCCCTCGCGCGCGGCGCCGGCCTCGCCGACGCCCTCGGGTGGGCGCCGGACGACGACGCCGTGGCGCGGGCCGGCGCCGGCGCGGACGACGACGCCACCCTCGCGGGGGCGTTGCTGGCGCTCGCGATCCGCGCGAGCCGGCGCGGCGTCGATCCGGAGGTGTTGCTGCGCGACGCCCTCCGCGAGCGGGCCGCCCGCCACGACGGTGCGGGCGGCGCCGGTGCGGCGGCGGGGTCGTGAGGGGGGCGTCGTGAGGGTGGCGGAGCTCGACGGGCTGCGCGGCGCCCTGCAGGGCGTCGCCGCGGGGGGGACGCCGCTTCCGGACGGGCATCGCGCCGCAGCGATCCTGGTGCCGTTGCTGGTGGGCGACGCCGGGATCGAGGTGGCGTTCATCACCCGCGCCCGCCACCTGGCCGCGCACCCCGGCCAGATC
>JAVLCF010000166.1 GCA_031581195.1 Trueperaceae bacterium
GGGGGCCGGTCGCCGCCGGGGCGGGGGTGAGGAGGGCGTCGGCCCAGTCGGGTGGGTTGAGGACGATCTCCCCGTCGCCACGGAGCACCGCCGCGACGTACTCGTCGCGCACGCGGCGACCCCGGTCGTCGTTCCAGCGGAGGACGGTGGTGAGGGCGAGCCGTCCGTCCGCGCCGGCGAGGGGCGCCGTGAGGGTGTCGGGTTTGTGGAGGGTGAAGTGGTCGCGCATGACCTGGTAGAGGGGGTGGTCCGGACCGAACGAGGCGGCGTCGCGGGTGCGGGCCGCCGGGCGCGTGAAGGCGATGCGGACGTTCGTCCTGAGGCGCAGGTGATCCCGGAGGGCCTCGGGTAGGTGCAGGTCCCACACGTCGCCGCCGTAGCGACGGGCGGTGATGCGGACGTCGGCGCGCGCGAACGCCCCCTCCGCGAACGCCTTGACGTGCTCGACGTCGAGGGGCAGGTCGTCCGCCAAGTCGCTCGGGTCGTAGCGGCCCGCGTACTCGAGCAGGTCGTCGCGCATTTTGGCGGCCTCCTGCGCGCGGGCGATCGCGGCGTCGATGCGCTCCTGCGCGGGGTGTTCGTCGCCCTCCGCGGCGGCGAGCACCTCCGCGACGTCGAGATCCAGGTTGCCGACCAGGCTGCCGAGGATGTCGTCCTGGAGGCCTTCGCGACCGTCCTCGTAGCCCCCGACGTGCGCGAGGTTGGTGGCGATCGATTCGAGGCGGTCGTACATCTTGGCGACCACGTCGTCGTCCGCGGAGGCGGGCGAGCGCAGGTTCACGACCTGCACGCGTTTGCGTTGCCCGTAGCGGTAGAGCCGGCCGACGCGCTGCACGAGCCGCATGGGGTTCCAGGGGAGGTCGAAGTTCACCATCACGTGGCAGGCGCGCTGGAGGTTGATGCCCTCCGCGCCGGCCTCGGTCGAGATCATGAAGGAGGCGTCGGCGTGGAAGGCGTCGATCTGGCGTCGTCGTTCGGACGGGCTCTGGCCGCCGTGGATGACCGCCACCGACCCGGCGCCGTAGCGCGCCTCGAGGGCGCGCGTGAGGTGCTCCTGCGTCGTGCGGTACTCGGTGAACAGCAACAGCTTGCCGTCTCGGTCTTCGGCCTCGTGGCGCGCCACGACCTCGTCCAGGAGCCAGGCGACCTTCGCGTCGTCCTCCACCAGGCGTTCGGCCAGGTCGATGAGGCGCCGGAGCCGGTCGGCCTCCCCGGTGAAGAACTCGTCGCGTCGCTTGGCGGCGGCGGATTCGCGTTCGTCCTGCTCGACGTAGCGTTCGTCCTCCGGGGCGTCGTCGGACCGGTCGTCGATCGCTTCGCCCCGCAGGCGCGCCGCCCGTCGCACGAGGGCCCGGTGGATGGCGGCGTAGCTGCTGGCGGCGAGCTTGCGGTAGGTCGTCATCACGAACCCGATCGCGCGCCGCGTCGAGTCGGATCCACCGGTGACGCCGTAGCCCTCCCGCACGTACGCGCGGAGGGCGTCCTCGAAGTCCGCCGCCAGGTCGGTCTCGGGGACCTCGACGGTGCGGACGTCCTTGCCGCGGAACACGAACGTCCCGTCGGCGTCCGTCACGTCGGCCTTGCGGTTGCGGAGGACGAGGCCCTCGAGGATCTCGGGGTGGTGCCGGAGGCGGACGAACTGGCGTTTGGCTTCCGGGCCGGGGCGCAGGAGTTCGAGCAGGGCGCGGAACTTGTCGTCCTTCCCCTGGTGCGGCGTGCCGGTCAGGAGGAGCACCGCCTCGGTGCGTGCGCGGAGCGCCGCGGCGGCGCGGTAGCGGGCGGTCGTTCCGTAGGTGCGGCCGGTCTCCTCGCGCCCGAGGCGGTGGGCTTCGTCGAAGATGATCAGGTCCCAATCGTCGGCGGAGAGGAACGTGTCGAGATGGGCGTCGGCCTTGAGGCGGTCGATCGAGACGATGACGCGGTCGAACGCCTTCCACTGGCGGGCGTCGTCGATCGCGAAGTCGTCGCCGTAGATCATCGCGTCGGCGACGTCGAACTTGTCGCGCAGCTCGTCCTTCCACTGGCGCGTCAGGCCGGCGGGCACGACGAACAGGAAGCGTCGGTACCGCCGCGCCATGAGCGCCGCCACGATCAAGCCGACCTCGATCGTCTTCCCCAGGCCGACGTCGTCGGCGATCATCCAGTTCAGGTTCCCCGACGTGAGGATCGTGTGCGCGACGTGGATCTGGTGGGGGAGCGGGTCGATGTCCAGCGGTGACAGCGCACCGGTGTTCGCGTGCCAACGGTCGAGGGCGAACGCCAGGTTGCGGAGCCTGAACCCCTCCGGGTCGGTCTGGGCGGCGTCGGTCACCTTCTGGTAGGCGGTCTCGACCGGCGGGATCTGCCGGAGGGCCGTCCAGGGGAGCCAGGTGCGTCGCTCCTGCAGCCAGAAGTCGACGAGGGCGCGGGTCCGGCCCCCGGGCGTCTCCACCGCCTGCACGGTCCCGGTCCCCCAGGAGGGGGCCCCCGATCGCGGCACGTGCTCGACCTGCATGCCGGATGCGAGGTGCGGCCGGAGGCCACCGATCGCGACGCGGTCGGCGCGTTGCGGCGCGTCGGCCCACGTGACCCGGGCGACGTGGTCCGGGTCGTCGGGCCGGCGTTCCCGCACGACGCCGAGTACGTCGTCCGCGCGCTGGACGTGCGCGCCGGTCGGAGGTGCGCTCACTCCGACGCCACCCGCAGACCGAGCCGAAGGGCGAGGTCGTCGCCCGCCGGGACGTTCCCGAAGTCGGCGTCCAACACCTCCGACAGGAACGCCTCGAACGGGCCTGGGTAGCTCCCGAACCGGCGTCGTGCGTGGCGGTAGGCGTGCTCCAGGGGTTCCAGGACCGCGAGGACTTCGTCGGCGCTGGGGTAGCCGTGGAAGGCGTCCGCGATGCGGTGGGCGGCGTTCCACCCGAGCGAGAGGCCGGTCGCGTACGGGTGGGTGGCGTTCCAGGTTTCGCGGACGGCCCACGCGACGTAGATGGTGTCCTCGGTGGCGCCAGCGGCGATCAGGGCGCGCAGGCGCGCCCGGCGGGATCCGTGGTCGCTGTCGGCGAGGACGTCGGCGAGCATCGTGCCGTCCCCCGACAGCTGGCCCTCGGCCAGCAGGTCGTCGGCGATGCCGGCGAGACGGGCCTCGTCGTCGGGCGCGTCGAGCGGATCGGCGTCGTCGCGCCTTCCTGCGCCGTGCCAAGCCGGCCGCGGCGCGGGCGCCGTCCAGCCGCCGTCGAACCACGGGTCGGGCGCGGGGGGCGTCGGCGTCGGGGGGTGCGTCGCAGCGCCCGCGACCGCGTCCGCGGGCGGGAGGTCGGGCGTGGGGGACGGCGGCGGTGGCGCGAGGGCGTCGTCCGGAGCGTCGTACGGAGCATC
>JAVLCF010000167.1 GCA_031581195.1 Trueperaceae bacterium
GGTCCGCGGCGCCGAAATGGTTTCACCTCCTTTCTCGTGGGGTGCAGTCTGTCGGATCCGCGTGGGGGGTGGGGCGGCCTCTTGGGTGCGTGCCTAGGGAGTCTAGGAACGGCGTAGCGGGAAGTCGCGAGATATGCCTGCTGCGCACAAGGGGCCCGAGACGCGATGAGCCTGGAGCTGGTGTTGGTGGGAACGTGGAGCGCGCAGGAAGAGCGAAGTTTATTGGACGAAAGTTATTCGGGCGTACTCGTCACCAACCGCTTCAGAGGACTTCGGAAGTAACAATCTTCTCTGGCGAAGTCCCTGGTTCGCAGTAGGCAGATGCGGTGAAATCAAGCGTGCGCCTCCTCGCGCCCGAGTTCGGACTCCAATCGGGCCTTGGCCAGAGCGACGAATTCTTCGTCCATTTCGATACCAAGAAAGCGACGGTGATGACGAACGGCTGCGATGCCGGTCGTCGCGCTACCGGAGAACGGATCCACGATCAGATCACCTGGATTCGAGCTGGCGAGCACGACGCGTTCGAGCAATGCGACCGGTTTCTGCGTTGGATGCTTCCCAAAGACCTTCTCGCCGGGCTTGGGTGCAGGAATCGACCAGACCGAACGCATCTGCTTGCCCGGTGCTTTGAGGGGATCGGACGCCCAATCCCCCTCGCGCATGAGGTCGTAGTGAAAGGTGTGTTTGGTATCGTTGCCCTTCCGAAGCCAGAGAAGGGTCTCGTGGCTCGCCGTGAAGAAGCGTCGGCTCAGATTGGGTGGAGCGTTTGGTTTTAGCCACGTGACGTCGTTGAGGATTCGGTAGCCAATTCGCTGCGCAGCAAATCCACACTGATAGATCGAATGGTACGTACCGCTGACCCAGGCCGTTCCCCCAGGCTTGAGCGCGTCGTGAACGGCTCCCATCCAGGATTCGTGAAATGCGAAGTCGGCGTCGAGCCCGTCGCTTTCGTCCCATCCACCTTTGTTCACGGGGACGCGACGGCCGGAATGCACGGAGAACCCACCATTCGAAAGCTTGTACGGAGGGTCGGCAAACACGAGATCGACGCTGTTCGGGCGAAGGGCCTCGAGGACTCGGAGTCCGTCACCGTGCAAAAGAACGGCGTCCCTTGACGAGAGCGCGACGTCAGCGCCGAGCTCGCCCTGATCCAGGACGTCGAATCCGTCCCACTCCTTCATTCGGGGCTCACCACGGGATCTGCTCGAGCCCATCGTCGATGAGCGTCTGCAAGTTGAATAGGAACGGGATCTCCGAAAACGCCTCCTGCAACGGTCGGAGCGTGGTTTCCCAACCTTTCCCGTCCGTTACCCAGACGAACGTAATCCGCTGTGATTCGAGGAATCGCTGTAGCGTTCTGTACTCACCACACGTCGATTTGAGCTTGCTGCCGCCGCCGTTGTAGAAGTTCGTTTCGACCAGCGTGAGGTTGTCGTTGGCTGGATTGAAAACGGCGAAATCGAAGGACCGGCTGGATTTGTCCACCTCCACGTGAATCCCCCACGTGTGAGCGATCCGTGCCGCATTCATCTGGGATCGAACCTGCAGGCCACGAGCTTCGGCGTGGTCATGGAGGATCCCGCCGACGATTTCCTCCATCTTTTTCCCTGTGCGGTTCTTCCGGCCGTTGGTATCCAAACCAACCTCGACCCCCATGACGTAGTCCACGAGGTTCTTCACTCCATCACGCCCAAAAAGCCGTTCCAGGCCGGATTTTTTGATGAACTCCATGTACAGAGGTGCTTGTTCCGGACGGCCGTGCCGAAAGTCGAGAGATTGTGAAGATCGCGTTCTCTGGTCGAAGACGTCGATGGTCTGGTCGCGCACCGCGATGAGAAGGGGAAAGGCGCGAACGACGCTCGGATCGTCCCGAAGCGCGTGCTCAAGGGCTTCGCCGAGGTCGGGTTTCCCGACGAGATAGTTCAGCTTGTTGAGGGCGATTTCGACTTCTCGAACGTTGTCGAACACCTTGCCCCAGTCGACGAAGTACTCCCATGTCTTGATGGACGGTCGCAACGTCTTGCGCAAGCCGTCGAACGTTCGATTCGTAGAGCTCATTCGTAGTTGGCGACGAGGGCTTCCGGCACCTTGCCGCGTTTTGATGCGTTCGAGTTGATGGCGCGTGCAGCCTCGATCGAGTGAACGGTGATTCCTTCGGTGCGTAGAGGTTCGTAGAGTTCTCTGATGAACGGCGTGTAGGAATTGGAAAGGAGTACGTAACATCCCCTTTGTGCGAGCGTCCGATACACGTCGCGCAGCTCCTCCTGCTCGCGTTCCATGAAGACGTCCGACGTGTAAGACGTGAAGGACGCCGTTGCGCTCACGGGGTAGTAGGGAGGATCGAAGTATACGAAGTCTCCTGCGACGGCTCGATCGAGCACGGCTTGGTACGACGTGCGTTGCAAGTCGGCGCCTCGAAGGGCGGCGCTGGAAGAACGGAGTCCGTCCTCGTCACATATCTGGGGATTGGCGTATCGACCAAATGGGACGTTGAATTCACCCTTGCGGTTGACACGATAGAGACCGTTGAAGCCAGTTCGGTTCAGGTAGATGAATCGAGCGGCTGCTTCGAGACTCGACAACGTTCGGTGTTTTGGAGCCGATCGAATCTCGAGGTACCGATCCTTGGCGTAGACGTAGTACCCACCCGTCAATTCACGAATCAACGCTTCGACGTCATCGCGCACGACGGTGTAGGCGTTGATGAGTTCAGCGTTCATGTCGAATAAGCTGGCCTTCGGAGGGATCAGCGCAAAGAATGCAGCGCCACCACCCAGGAAGGGCTCGAAGTAGGTGCCTCCGTTCGGGTCGAAGCCGCTCGGGGGGAATACTCCCATCTGTCGAAACAGAGGGACGAGCTTTCGTTTTCCTCCGACCCACTTGACGAACGGTTTCGCCTCATGGGGCGACGCTGGCGCTTCGAAGAGGGGGCGTTGCTCGGTTCGTTCCGACATCCACCGACATACATACCATCGTTCGTGAGCAAACCAAGGAGTCGAAAAGAGTGGCGTGCGAGGTCGTTGGCTCCTTCGACGAGCGACGGTGACGTGGGATCCGTCGCCAGGTGGTCGCGGACGTTGCATCTACGGCACGAAGCGCATTTCCAAGCTTTCCGCGAGCGCTTCGTCTACGAGACACTTGCCCGGGCCCCACTCGGTTGGTTCGCGAGCGCAATTCCGGCGATAGAACTGCCAGGGCGAAACTCAATCCGCCTCCATCAACTTCGCGAAAAGGAGCGTGTCGGCCCCCCGACCCTCGAGGTACTGCGTGAGCGCTTCGGCGAGGAACGCGACGTCTCGCT
>JAVLCF010000168.1 GCA_031581195.1 Trueperaceae bacterium
CACCGAAGGGATCGGGCGGTGGGGACGTGGGGGCTTGGGCGACGGGCGGGACCGCGTCCCCCTGCGGAGGGGAGGCCTCGACGGGGTGGGGCGGGATCACGGGATCGGGCGCGACGCGGGGGGCCGGTCCTCCGTCGAGGGGGGTGGATGCGGGGGGCCGTCCGACGTCCGGCGCGAGCCCGCCGGAGATCTCGGGCGGGTTCGCCGGGGGCGGTTCGGACGCCTGAGGTTCGGACGGCTGCGGTTCGGGCGTTTCGCTCGCGACGTCGCGACCGACGTCCTTGCCTCGGAAGAGGCCTCGGAGTGCGGTCTTCAGGTGCGACACCGACGCCGACCCGTTACGACCGTGGGGTCGCGTCACGAGAGGCGGTACGCCGTGGGCGACGGCGCGCAAGGGGGCACCGTACGGCGGTGCGGGACGGTTCGCACATCGATTCGGAGCATACAAGACGGGGAGCCACCGTTTGCGGGGAGGGTTCGGCGCATGGCGTGAAGCTATCCGGAGGATGCGACGGATAGCGTCGCACCCCGTGGGGTTCGTCCGGTGCGGCGTTCGAGCGTCCGGGTCATCGGGAACCCTCTCCGTTCGTCGTCGCGGTGAGGACGGCCCTTCGGGCGGTCCCTCGGGTGGGCCCAGGTCCGCGTCGCCCGCGAGGTCGCGCGCGGCCGCGCCTTGGCGCCTGGGGAGGGAGACGGCGTTCGCGCGTCGCCGGACCCGCGGGGCTGGTCGATGATGTCGTAAAAGCCATTACCACTTGCGTACTTGGGCGTGTCATGTGTAACTTCTTGCTGCGAGCGGGAAACGAAGCGTCCGAACCGTCGGGTCGATGCGGATCGTGCGAACGAACGGGAGGGGTGCGATGACGACGTACGAACGGCTGTGGGTCTACGGCATCCTGGACGGGACGTCCGCCGTGTACCTCCCCTCCCGCGTCGCCCGGCGGTGGGCGTCCCTCTTGGGTGCGTGGCGGACCTCGTCGACCTGGGGTGCGTTCTGGGAGGCGATCGACGACGAGGCCCGAAGTACGGTCGCCGCGACGTTCCTGGAGAACGGCAGGTGGATACCGCACGACGACGATCCGATCGACGCAGGCGCGATTCCGGGCATGAGCGCCGAGACGTGGCTCGGGCTTCCCCACCTGGCGATGGCCGACCTTCCTCCCTCGGTCGTGCGGACGTTCGGGACGGGGAGCGATTCGGATGCGTCGTGCGGGCCGGTCTTTCGCGCCGCCGACGTCCCCGCCATCAACGCCGCTCTGATTCGTGAGGGCTTCGTGCTGGAGCGGGACGACGACCTGGTGCGTCGCGCGTGCGGGTCCGGGGTCGGGGGACGCGGCTAGGGGAAGTGGGTCGCGGCGTCATCGGGCGTCCGGGGACGTGGGGTGCTCGTCCGCGAGGCGCCAGGTGCCGCGCTTCCCGGTGTGGACGAACGCCTTCTGGTCGCGGCTCGAGAGGGTGGCGAGGGCGTTGCGGGCGCGCCAGTGCGCGAACGCGTCGGGGAAGACCACCTTCAGGGCTTCGGTCATTTCGCTGCCGTGCCAGGCGTGGGCCTCGAGGGGCGGTTCGGCGAGGACGCGGGCGACGGCTTTCATGCGGTCGAGGACGGTCCAGCCGTGGGAGGCGAGGGCGCCGTCGTGCGTGGGGTAGGTGCGTTCGCTGAACGCGGCGAGCGTGGCGACGAGATCGACGTGGAGGTCGAGGGCGTTGGCGACGGCGTCGAGCGTGGTGAAGGCCGATCCCGCGTGGACGTGGTCGTCGATGCGGGCCAGGAGGGCGTGGGTGTCGGGCGTGGTGACGAGGAGGAGGTCGTTTCGTTCTTGGACGTGGAGCGTCTTGGGGTGGAGGGCGAACGTGGCGCGGCGGATGGCGTCGGCGATGGGGCCGTGGGCGGGGACGAGGAGGGGGTGCGTGTCGACCGTGTCGAGGCGTGCGAGGAGGTCGTCGTCCGTGCGGGGCGCGTCCGACGTGCGCGTGGCGTTCAGGCTTCGGAGGCGTTTGCGGGCTCGGTTTTGGAGTTGGCGCACCCGTTCGCGGGTGATGCCGTGGCGGGTGCCGACGGCGTCGAGCGTCTCGCCGTCCGCTCTGCGGCGGAGGATCGCGGCGTCGCGGGGCCATGTGGACTCCAGGAGGGCGAACAGGTGGTCGATCCTGCTGGGGTCGAGCGAGGGCGGGGTCGCGGCGGTCGGGGGCGCGGCCTGGAGGCGTGCGAGCACCGGGCGCCAGGCGTCAGGGAGGCCGCGTTCGTGGTACCGGTCGGCTTCGTCCGGAGCGACCTGCGCGGCGGTGCCGGCGGCCTCGGGGGCGTGGGTCGGCGTGCGTGGCGCGGGGGACGGCTGGAGGCTGGGCGTGGGATCGGCCGTTGGGTTGTCCTGCACGTGCGCGTGGGGGGTGGGCACTTGACTGCGGGGGGTGTGCGCCGGATCGGGGTTCGTGGCGTCCGTCCAGCCGAGGAGGTCGGCCAGGGCTCGCAGCATCGAGATGGGGTGGCGTGCGTCGGTGGGGCGTGAGGTGGCCATGGGGGAAGTTCACCCCATGGGTGCGACGGGGAGTGACGCACGGTGCGGGGGCGTCGCCGCCCGCGCCCGACGCCCGTGCCGCGGGTGGGTTCGGGATCGATCCTCGTCGTCGCCGAGATGGGGCAGGAGGGGCCGTCGCGACCACCTTCGTGTGCGGGGCAGCTTCTGCTTCCCCAAACACGGACCCGGCGTAGGGGTGGTCCCACGCCGGGTGCGTGTCTCGGGGGCGCCCGCGCCGAAGGCGTGTGTGCGGGGTCGCGCGAGGTCCGCGTGGCTCGCGCGTCCGCTCACGTCGGGCCGGTGGGCGCCGTGTACGTCGGTCGGTGCGGCCCCCGATCCGTCCGGGCCGGCGTACGCTCGAAGGATGCCGGATGGGGCGAGGGGTGGGGGTCGGGTCCTTGGATGCGTGCCTAGGGGGTCCGGGATGGGCGTCCTGCGATGCGGATCGGAATGGGATGTCGTTGGTCACCGCTCCGGCAGGGCGCGAGGCCAACGGACCGCTACCGCTCATGCGGATTCTGCCCCGGCTCGCATCCTTCGGTGAACCGGTCGCATGGGGATGGGCGGAGCGCTGGTGTGCGTGTCGACGACGTCGTACGCGGAACGGTAGGGAGCTGGCGGTCGTGAGCGTGGCGGGCCCGCACGCGGCCTCCGGTGCCCTTGGGTGCGCGTGTCGTGGGTTCGGTACGCTCCGCGCATGACGACGGTGGTCGCGGCGTTGGTGCCGCGTGATGGACGCATTCTGG
>JAVLCF010000169.1 GCA_031581195.1 Trueperaceae bacterium
GGTCGGCTCCACCCGTGGCTGCGGCGCTGGGCGGGGCGCGACCCTGCCCGCGACCCCGCCCGCGACCCTGCGCGCGACCCTGCTGCGGGAGCGGCGGGGCGCGAGGGTGGGGCGGCGGGCGGACCGACGGTCTACTTCGACACCGAAACGACCGGCCTTGCGGGCGGCGTCGGGACGCAGGCGTTCCTGATCGGGTTCGGGTGGCACGAGGGGGACGCCTTCGTCGTCGAGCAGCTGTTCCTTCCGGGGCCGGCGTCCGAACCCACCTGGTTGGATCTCGTCGCGTCGCGGCTGGAGGGGGCGGGGGCGTGGGTCAGCTACAACGGGGCGAGCTTCGACGCGCCGTTGGTCCGCACGCGCTTCGCGGTGCACGGCCGGCCCGACCCCGGCGAGGGGCGCCTGCACCTGGACCTGTTGCCGTTGGCGCGGCGGTGGTGGCGGGCGTCGCTGGAGGCGTGCACGCTCGGCACGGTCGAGCGGGAGGTGTTGGGCGCGGTCCGCAGCGAAGCGGACGTACCGGGGGCGGAGGTCCCGGCCCGCTACCGGCGGTTCCTGCAGGGTGGGGACGCGGGTGGGTTGCGCGGCGTCCTGACGCACAACGAGATGGACGTCGTCGCCCTCGCCGCGCTGCACGCGCGCCTCGAGGCGTCGTTCGCAGCGGGACCCCCGACCGGGGTGGGGGGGCGACCCGGCGTGCCGCGCGACGTCGCGGAGGGCGTCGGGGTGGCGCGCTGGTTGGAGGCGATCGGGGAGCGGGAGGCGGCCCGGGCGCACTACGCGGCGTGGGAAGCGGCGTCGCGCGACGCGGCGTACGCTGCGGGGCGCTTGGCGCGCCGCGCGGGCGACCTCGAGGGGGCGGTGGCGGCGTGGACGCGGGCGGCGGAGGCGGGCGACGCGCGGGCGTGGGTGGAGCTCGCGAAGGTCCGCGAGCACGTCGCGCGGGACGTCGGGGGGGCGCTGGAGGCGGTGGCGGCGGCGCGCGCGGCGGTGGGGGCGTCCGGCGACGACCTCGACCGGCGGGAGGCGCGCCTGCGCGCCAAGCTCCGCCGCGGTTCCGCGTGACGGGCCGGCGTCAGCCGGCCCGGAAGCGACCGCCGCAGCCCTTGTGCCGGTAGTGCGAGGGGGCGTAGCGCGGCGCGCGGTACAGCCCGACCTCCGCCCCGCAGCGGGTGCACACCAGGACGTGCGGGGCGGGCGCGAGCGGTCCTGCGCGACACGTCGCGCGCGGCTCCGCGCCCAGTTCGCGCGCCACCGCCTTCCACGCGGGACCGTGGTTCATCGCCGCGCGACCGTAGCGTTGGTAGGCGACGGCGTGCGCGATCTCGTGCAGGAGCGTGTCGTGCAGGACCTCGGGGAGGTCGGCTTCGACGAGGTAGCGACTGATGCGCACGACGCCGGTGCGGGCGCCCCGCTCGACGCGGGTGGAGCCGAGCGTGCGCTTGCCGCGACCGAAGCCGAACGCCCACTCGTGGAGGCCTTGGCCGAGCATCCGCTCCGCGGCGTCCGCCTCGACCCGGGCGAAGCGCGCCCCGTCGGGGCGTGGGCGCAACAGCCAGACGCGTCCGCGGGCGTCCTCGGTGCGGTCGGCGGGACGCCGGGCGCGGCGTACGTCGCGGGGGACCGGAGGCGGGCCGGGGGGGACGGGGGAGCGGGCCATGGCGGGACGCTACCCCGCGGCGTGGCGCCGCCGCGCGCGCGACCCGGCGTCCCGCCGCGCACGTCCGGGACGCGCGCCGGGCTCCGGTCGGCGGGGCTCCCGAACCCGTCGCGCGGGGCGTCCGGAAGCGAGTACCCTGCGGGAACGGAGGTGCCGCATGGATGCACGAACGCCGCACGCGGACGAGGCCTACGACGACGAGGCGGTGGAGGCCGCTGCGCGCCGGGTGGAGGCGCACCCCGACTACCGGGTGGTGCGCCGCCTGCCCGACGACCCTGCGAGCGACGGGGCGGGGGCCCCCTTCCGGTGGGGGGTGTACGTCGACGTCGAGACGACCGGGATGCGCGCCGGGCGCGACGCGATCATCGAGTTGGCGATGGTGCTGTTCGGGTACGACGCCGAGGGCCGCATCACCGGCATCGAGGACCGCTTCGACGCGTTCGAGGATCCGGGGCGCCCCATCCCCGAGGAGGTCGTGGCGCTGACCGGCATTCGCGACGAGGACGTCGCGGGGCAGGTGCTCGACGAGGCTGCGGTCGTGGCGATGGTGGAGCGCGCCGACCTGGTGGTGGCGCACAACGCCGCCTTCGACCGCGCGTTCCTCGAGGCGCGCTTCCCCGCCTTCGCGGCGCGGCCGTGGGCGTGCAGCGCGCGGGACGTCGATTGGCGGGCCGAGGGCCTCGAGAGCCAGAAGCTCGAGTACCTCGCCTACCGGCGGGGCGTGTTCTACGAGGCGCACCGGGCCGTGACCGATTGCGTGGCCGGCGTGTACGTGCTGGCGCAACCGTTGCCGAGCGACGGCGTGCCCGCCATGGCGCGCCTCCTGGAGGCGGCCCGCCGCTCCGACGTGCTCGTCGAGGCGTTCGGCTCACCGTACGAGACGAAGGACCTCCTCAAGGCGCGCGGCTACCGCTGGCGCGCGGAGGCGAAGGTGTGGTGGCGGATGGTGCCCGCCGACGCCATCGAGGCGGAACGCGGGTGGTTGACGGCGAACGTCTATCCGGCCGGGGCGCGGGGCGCGAAGGAGACCCCCGTGACGGCGTACGAGCGCTACTCGCCCCGGCTGTTCGGGGCATGAGGACGGGGGCGAGGTACTAGTCCTGTCGATGCGGCGACCTACGGTCTACGTATATGGTACCCTTTCCTACGGCAGGTTCCTGGGGAGGCGTGCATGGACGACGTGCCGTTCCGGCGCTCCGCCGGACGACGAAACGAACGGGAAGGGATCCGCGTCGACCTGACGCGGCACTGCCTCGCCCACGGTCGCCTCCGCCTCCCCTACGCCCTCCGGGACCGCGTCCCCGAGGGCGTTCTTTCGGCCCGTGACGCCGTCGCCGACGTCGACCTTCCACTCGAAGCGAGCGGAGGCGAGCTGTTCGGTCTGCGGCCCCTCTTCGAGCGACACGCGCTACGGCCCAACGACGCGATCCTCGTGCGCATCGACGAGGCGGGCGCGGTGCACGTCGCGCCCGCCCCCGCCGCCCGGGCGGCGGCCGGGGGGGACGACCGGCCGCTCGACGCGGCCGACCCCGCCCGCGAGGCGCGGCTTCGGGGCGCCCCCGAGGCGTCCGCTGCCCCCACCGAGG
>JAVLCF010000170.1 GCA_031581195.1 Trueperaceae bacterium
CGTCCGAGGGGGCCCCACCGTTCGGGGGGGACGGGGACGAGGGCCGCCTCGGCCCGATCGACGGCGACGCCCCCGACGCGGGCGCCCCGGACGAAGGCGCCGGACCGCGGATCGCCCTCGACGGCACCGAGGTCGTGCAGGGCGGATCCCTCACGGTGACGTTCGCCGGCGGTCCCGGCAACCCCCGCGATTGGGTCGGCGTGTACGCGGCGGGGGCGGAGACCGGCACGAACTACCTCGGGTGGGCGTACGTCAGCGGCACGCAGACGGCCGGCGCCGGCCTCCGCGAGGGCCGCATCACCTTCCCCCGCGTGAACCTCCCGCCCGGTACGTACGACGTGTGGTTCTTCGTCGACGACGGCTACGAGACGATCGCCGGGCCCGAGCGGTTCACGGTGCGCGCCCCCTGACGCGGGACTCGCGGGGCCCACGCCGTCGTGGGCCCCGCGGGCGTCGCCGATCGCGGCGCCGCTAGCGGTCCGACGCCTGCCGACGCTCCCGGACGACCCGCTCGAGCGCATCCCGGAGGACGGCGTCGCGCGACGCGCCGTCGGCGCGTGCTGCGTCCAGGGCGAGCGCCGGCTCGAGGGTCACGTCGACGCCCGGTTGCTCGAGCCCGCTCCGGACCGTCACCCAGTTGGGGTGGATGCCGACGTAGTCGCCCTCGTCGATCTCCCCGTCATCGTTCTCGTCCGACCACCCGATCACCTGGTACGTCCCGGGGGCCGCGTCGAACCGGAAGGCGTCGAG
Source organism: Trueperaceae bacterium (assembly GCA_031581195.1). NCBI lineage: Bacteria > Thermotogati > Deinococcota > Deinococci > Trueperales > Trueperaceae > Trueperaceae bacterium. The sequence continues at coordinate 751 of JAVLCF010000170.1, forward strand.
CGGCGACCCGCTCTGCTGCACCCCGCCGACCTCCGGCTCGCCCCCGTCGTCCGGGTAGCGGAAGCCGGCCACGACCATCGGGCCCGAGAGCGTCGGTGCGACGTCGGTCCCCTGCTCGAAGCTCCCGTAGAGGTACTCGGGGACGCCGTCCACGACGATCTGAATCGCGAACTCGTAGAACCCGTCCGCGGGCACGAGCCCACGGTTCACGCCCATCTCGACCTGCGTTTGCGCGCCGGGGGCGAGGACGTCGTCGAGGGGAAACGGATCGACGTAGATGCTGCCGTCCGGGAGGCGCGCCGGGTTCGCTCGGCTCGTGAAGAAGGTCTCCGCCCGGTACCGGACCGGCCCGTCCGAGACGTTGGTGAGGGTCACGACCTTCCCCGAGTCCGTCGCGCCGATGTCGAGTCGGGACGGACGGAACGTGAGGCTCCCCGGCGCCTCGGGGGGCGGCGTCCCGCCGGACGGGTCGAGCGCCCGCACAGCCCGATCGGCGCGAAGGAGGCCGGCGCCGCAGCCCTCCGCACACTGCGCTTCGCTCAACGGCGTCGCCGTATCGGTCAGGATCGCGCGGACCTCGTCGGCCGAGACGTCCGGATCGATCGCCCGCATGAGCGCCGCCACGCCGGCGACGTGCGGGGTCGCCATCGAGGTGCCCTGGAAGTAGGAGACCGACATCTCGCCGGCGTCCCGGTCGTAGACGGTGCTGAGGACGCCATCGACGTCCCCGCTGCCGTTCAAGCGGGTGCGCAGGTTCCCGCCGGGCGCCACGACGTCGACGCCGGCCCCGTAGTTCGAGTACGGCGCCCGCACGCCGCCGTAGCCGGTCGCTCCTACGGTGAGGACGTTCCGGCAGCTCGCCGGCGCGTAGCGTTGCGCCTCGATGTCGTCGTTCCCGGCGGCGACGACGACGATCGCGTCGGCGTCGCGGCGCACCCGGTCGTAGGCGCGCTGCTCCATCGCGCTGCAGCTGCGCTCCGACCCGAGGCTGAGGTTGATCACGTCCGCCGGGTAGGGGTTGCGGGGGACGCCGTCGACGTCGAAGCCGGCCGCCCACAGGACCCCCTCGACGATGTCGAATCCGCTGCCGGCGCCGGTGACGCCCAACGCCCGGACGGGGAGGATGCGGCCGTTCCAATCGACCCCCGCCACGCCCCGCCCGTCGTTCGTCGACGCGGCGATCGTCCCGGCGACGTGGCTCCCGTGGTCGCTGGTGTCCTTGTCGAACACCTCGTGCGGGTCGTCGTCCCGCCCGTCGCCGTCCCCACCGGCCCGGGGGTCCTGGATGAAGTCGTACCCCGGCAGGACCTTCCCGGCGAGATCCGGATGGGTCGCGGAGGCGTCGCCCTCGCGCCACAGGATCCCCGTGTCGACGACCGCGGACACGACGTTCGGATCGCCGGTCGTGACGTCCCACGCGTCGGGAAGGCCGATCGCCTCGTAGTGCCACTGCCGCGGGTAGAACGGGTCGTTCGGCACCGCCTGCATCTCCACGACCGGGTTGGGTTCCGCGAAGGCGATGCCGGGCCGCGACGCGAGCTCCGCCGCCACCTCGCGGGTCCGGTCGGCGTCGAGCGTCCCGTCACGCCACAACGCCACCGCGAGCGCGTCGAGGGACGCGGCCCGTTGGAGCGTCGCGCCCTGCACCGCCACCGTGGCCCCGGCCTGCGCGAGGCCCGCCGCGTCGTCGTACCCGACGACGATCTCGCCCGGCACGATCCGGCCGACGTCGCGGTCGGGGAACAGGTCGGCGTCCCCGCCCCACGCGAGGCCCTCGGCCTCGACCGCCGCCGTGCCGGCGGTCCCGAACGCCACCTCCACGGCGCCGGAGATGGCGCCCATGCCGGGCGGAGGCGGCAGGGTCGGCGTCCCGCCGACCGACGTGCCTTCATCGCACGCGACCGCCACGAGGGCGGCCACCACCAGTGCGACGACGAACGAACTGCGTGAACGTTTCACGTCGATGTCCCTTCCGCCGAGGCGCGTAGGGGGCGTGGATCCCGACGGACGGCAGCGCTCCACGCGCGTCCCGCACCCCGGTCGTCCGCAATGTACGACGGCGACGCCGTCGAGGCAACGTGCCCCCCACCCCGGCGCGCCGCGGCCCGTCCAGGTCTACGTTCGGCGTGGTGTCCGCGGAGCCCGATCTCGCTCGGCCGCGTTCGGAGGTCGTGACGCCCGGACCTCCCGACGCCACGCGCGACCTCGACGTCGCCCTCGTACCGATCGACTGCGGCCTCGGGGACGTCCCGCACGACCTACCGCGGATCCACCGGGCGATCGGGGCGTCCCGCGACGCCGGCGACCTCGTCGTCTTCCCCGAGCGGGCGCCGACGGGGGACGGCATCGGCTCGCGCTTCGCGGCGCGGCCGCCCGTGGGGCGGTGCGGTACCCTCGACGCCGTCGCGCGACCCGCGCCCGAGGAGGCCCCATGCCCGCGCCGTCCCTGCTGCCGACCGACCTGCGT
>JAVLCF010000171.1 GCA_031581195.1 Trueperaceae bacterium
GTGAAGCCGGACGTCTTGCTCGTAGGCGCGCATGGTCGATGCCCGAACGTAAGCGCGTTTGTGGCTCAACCAAAAGTCGAGGTAGTCCTCAACGCGGACGTGGCCCGTCGGTGTTTGCGTGGCCGCGGCGCGCGCCTTCATGTTGAGTTTCTGGATAGCCTCTTCTTGCGTTCGGCCACGCGCCTTAAGTCGCTTCCGCACCCCGTTCGCAAGCGTCACGTACCTCGCTGCAACGTAGGACGTCGAGCGGCGCCCGTCCGATTCCTGGTAGACGGTGCCAAGGCCTTTCGTTGTGCGTTTACCCGCCACGCCACACGACCGGGCCGACAATGTGCGTCGAGGCGTCGAGCGGCAGCGTAATCGCGGGGTGGCCCGGCGCAATCGGCGTCAACATGATGGCGCCTTCTTCAACACCAAACCGCTTGAGAACCATGATTTCTCGGTCGTCCCACCACGCCACGACCGTGTCGCCCGGCTCGGGCGTTTTTGTAGGATCAACCGCCACGTAATCGCCTGGCGCAAACGAACGGTCAGCCCGCATTGTCTCCGGGCTTAGCATGCAGTTTCCGTTCACGACGTAGCAAACGACGTTATCGATTGCTGCCCCCCTGCGAGACAAGTGTTCTCGCGGGATGTACGCAACGTCCCCTTCCTTCGGTTGTGGGTTTGCGTCTCCCGCTGCAACCGAACCATACACCGGAACGGCAACCCAGTCAGGGTGAACCTCAAGCTTTTGTAGGGCCTTGTCGGCGTAGTCGGGCAGTGGTTCTCGCCCTTCGTTGATGCGTTGAAGGTTTGCAATCGTCATGCCGTACGCAGCGGCGACGCGCGTGGCGGTCTCGAACGACACTCCGCTTAGCCCGCGCCGCTCGAGGTTTTGGATGCTGCCGTGGGATATACCGGCGCGTTCTGCGGCTTGCCTGTGGGTAAGGCCAAGACGTGTGCGTAGTTGCTTCATGCGCTCGCCGGGCGTCACGGCGCCCTCCTTGTTGTGAATTTAGCCACGGCTCGTTCCTCCCCTGGATTGTTGACTATACGCGACTGTACGTATAGGATGGTCGCCAACGGCACGTACAGAAGGTTGTACGACCGTGTTCTCAAGCGAGAAGGGAGGTGGCATGGACAAGCCGAAACAAACCAACACGCCCACAACGGCGCTCACGCGGGAGCAGGTCCAGCAAGAGCTCGGGATTGGGTCCGCGACGTTCTTCAAGTACGTCCGCGAGTACCCCCAAGAGTTCGTGACGTACAAATCCGGCCGCAACCGCGTCATGGACCCAGAAGACCTCCAACGCTGGAAGGCCTTCTGCAAAATCCGTGACGCCAAGTAGATCCTCAAGCGAAGGAAGGACGACATGCCAAAACAACCGAACGACCTTCATCCCTTTCGCGCGAAACTCGAGCGCCGCATCACGGAACACGAAGCACGCAAGTACGCACAAACGCACGCCCCCGACTGGGTCCTCCACCGCCGCGTTGACGGCCGCACCGTCATCAACCGCCGCCACCAAGCGAAGCGCAGGTGGGCCCAATGAAGCACCGCGTCGATCGGTTTGACTGGCGGGATTTGCAACCCACACGCGAAGACGAACGCCAAAAGCGGCACGAGGAACGCATGCAGTCGTTCGACGCCAAGAGGGAGCGCTGGCGCGACCACATGCGCCTAAGAAACATGTTCTGGCGCGACCAAGGAGTCAAGCCGTGATCGCCGTCTTCGTGTTGTTCGTCGCCATCGGCTTCACCTTCACGGCAGCCGCCGCCATCAGTGACTGGTTGGGTCTCGAATGAACCGCCGAAACCTGTCCGACCCAATCCAACTGCTGCAGGACGTGGGGCCGCACGGCACCGTCATTCGCGAGCCCGACACCATGTGCGTCTGGTGGCACCCCTACATCCAGACGGACGCCCGCCAGCACTTCCAGGCAAACAAGTACGAATGGTGGAACCTCGGCACGGAACGCTGGTGGCCAAACGACGACTACAAGCAAGTGTTCAACAGCATCGAGCGGTACATGGGGGACCGGTTCCCCGCGTGGCCGAACGAGTGGGCGGTCGTGAACGCCGCACCGTTCATCGACGTGATCGAGACGGAGGACGGATCGTGAACCCCCGCGACCAACTCGCGCGCCTCCTGAAAGGCAACCGGGAGGGCTACACCCGCCAAGAGATCGCGGCACGCCTCGACCTGAACGATCGGGCTGCTCGGCAAGTCATTGAGGACCTCGTCGCGTCGGGGGAACTGCCGGTCGTGTGCGACCGCGGACCCAACGGCCGCCAGGAGGGCCACTACCGCATCGCTCGAGCGGACGAGGTGGAGGTCGTCAACACCGAAATTCGGGAGCTTCGCAACCGCGCCTTGTCCGCCCTGAAGCGCGCGAAGGGCTTGAGTCTTGCGTACCAGGCGCAACACCAGGCCAGCAGCCTGTTTCTGGAGGACGTGCCGGAGGTCCGGTCGTGACGCGCGAAGAACACCTGGTGGCGTGCGCCTACCAACACCAACAAACAGCGGACCGGCTGCAAGAGGAAATCGAGCGTGGCGCACCGGAGGCCGTGCAGGCGTTCCTGCACGACGCCCTGGACGCCCTCGAGAAAGCCAGCCAAGCGTACGTCGTGTACGCGGAACGAGAACGCCATGACGCTTGAAACGAAACTCGATGCCTTGTGGGGGTCCCTCCCCACGAGTGACGAGCGGCGGGGCGTGCCGCAAAGCGAGTGGAACAAACACCAGCGTGCCGAGCACAACATCCAGCAGTACTGCTCCTGCATGTGGGCCACCCTCGACGCGGACGAGGCCAACTCGAGAGTCCTGACGTACTTGAATCCCGACTGCAAACTGCACGGCACCAACCCACGGGACGACCTCCCACCGGAGATCCCATGACGGCGAAACAGAAGGATTGGTTCGATTGGGTTGCGCAACGCGGGTGCCTCGTTCCCGGCTGCTCCAGGCCCCCTGCGTTGCATCACGTGAGTGGGACTCGGAGCTTCAAGACGGGGCAACGCTTGCGGCGCCGGCAGTACCTGGCGGATTGGGCGGTCGTGCCCGTCTGTCAGTACCACCACCAGCAAGCCAACACCAGCATCCATAACGTTGGCGAAGCTGGGTTCGGCATTGAGTACTTGGGGGGCGACACCGCCGTCCTTGAGTGGGCGTACACCCTTGCGCTCCGGTACGTGCATGAGGGCCGCAATGGCTAGGGGCCGC
>JAVLCF010000172.1 GCA_031581195.1 Trueperaceae bacterium
GAGGGCGGCGTCCCGACCGGGCGGGGGGACGCAACACCGACACGAAACGGATACGGGCGTAACGTAGGGGCGTGACGTTTGGATTCTCTCCACGACGCGCCGCGTGGCGTCGCGACCCCGCCGGACCGACCGGACGGGGGGTCGTGGCCGTGCTCGTCGCGCTCCTCCTGGTCGGCTGCGGCGGGTCCGGCGGGACCGACGGCGGCGACGCCCCGCCCGACGACGCCACCGTGCGCGTGACGCGCGCCGGCGACGGCGCCGGCACCGTCACGAGCGCCCCGCCCGGCCTCGCCTGCGGCGCGACGTGCAGCGCGGCCTTCGAGGTCGGCGCGACCCTCGTGCTCACCGCGACGCCCGACGCCGGCGCGACGTTCGCCGGCTGGACCGACTGCCCCGCGCCGGACGGCCGCACCTGCACGCTGACCGTGGCCGGCGACGCGACCGTCGGCGCGACGTTCGATGCCCTCCCGGACACCCCACGGCCGCCGGGCGACGCGACCCTCGCCCTCGACCCGGTCGCCTGCGAACGCCCCGTCCCGGTGGGCGGGACGTGCACGGTCGCCGTGCGCCTCCCGAACGACGCGCGCCCCTGGGGCGGCGCAACGTTCACCGTCGACGCCACCGGCGCCGACCGGACCGACGTCCGCCTCGCCGCGGCCGCCGCCGGGTGCCGCGTCGACGCCGGCGCGACCCGGGTCGCGTTCGTCTGCCCCGACGCGCGGCCCGGGGACGGCGCCTGGCTGGAGCTGGACCTGGTCCGCACGAGCGCGGACCCCGCCGGCGCCACCCTCACCGACGCCGCCCTCCTCCCCTTCGACGGCGGCCTCACCCCCGTCTCGGGCAGCGACGTCGATCTGGACGCCGCCCCGTGACCGCCCGCACGCGACGCCGGCCCCCGCGCGCCCGCCGGTTCCGGGCGGCGCTCGCCGCGCTCGTCCTGTGGGGCGCCGCCGGCGCGGACCCCGCGCCGGGCCCCGCCGCCCTCGACGCCGCCGTCGCGGCGGGCGGCACGACCCTGGTGCACGTCACGCTCGACGTTCCGGCCCGCCCCGAGGGGCGCCTGGGGACCGCGACGCTCCGCACGCAACGCACGACGATCCGGACGGCACAGACCGCGCTGCTGGCCGACCTGCCCGCCGGCCAGGCGGTCGTCCACCGCCTCGCGACGACGCCCGGCGTGACGCTGCGCGTCGACGCGGCCGGCCTCGCGGCGTTGCGCGCCGATCCGCGCGTGGCGCGCGTGGCGCCCGACGTGCGCCTCGAGGCGTTCCTCCCCCGCAGCGTCCCGGCGATCCACGCGCCCGACGCCTGGGCGGACCGCAGCGACGGCGCGCCCGGCTTCGACGGGACCGGCACCGCCATCGCGGTCCTCGACGACGGCGCCGACGACGACCACCCCCACTTCGACGGGAAGACCGTCACCGAAGCGTGCTTCTCCGGCGCCGGCGACCCCGCCGCCTCCCTCTGCCCCGACGGCACCACCGAACAGCACGGCGACGGGGCGTCGGTCCCCCAGTCGGGGCACGGCACCCACGTCGCCGGCACCGCCCTGAGCGGGGACGGCACGTACCGCGGCGTCGCCCCCGACGCCGACCTCGTCGACGTCCAGGTGTTCACGAGCTCGAGCGACGGTCTCTTCGCCTCCGGCGCGGACCTGACCGCCGCCCTCGACTACCTCAACGCCAACGCCGCGACCCTGAACCTGGCATCGGTCAACCTGAGCGTCGGGGCTGGCCTGTACGTCGCGGCCTGCGACGACGAACTGCCCAACGCCACGGCCGTGATCGAGAGCCTCGTGAGTCAGGGCGTCGCGGTCGTCGCGGCGTCCGGCAACGACGGCGTGACGAACGCCCTCGCCTGGCCCGCCTGCATCGGGGCGGCGACGTCGGTCGGCGCGACCGGCGACGGCGGCGACGGCGGGCCGCTCGACGAGGTCGCCTGGTTCAGCAACGGCGCGTCGTTCCTCGACCTGCTCGCGCCGGGCGTCCCGATCACCGCCGCCTACCAGGGGGACGTCGCCACCCTCGCGGGGACGTCGATGGCCACCCCCCACGTCGCCGGCGCCTTCGCGGTCCTCCGCGACCGCGACGCCACCGCCAGCGTCGAGGCGCACGCGTCGGCGCTGGCGACCCACGGCGTCCCGGTCCTCGACGACCGATTCGGCGCGAACCGCAGCCACCCGCGCCTGGACCTGGCCTACCTCGCCCCCACGCCGCCCGACGGCCCCGACCTGGCGTTCGACGGCCCCGTCGACGTGACGCCGCTCCCCTCGCTGGCCGGCGACGCGGTGGAGGCCTGCTTCGCGTGGACGAACCGCGGCGACGCGCCGGTGGAGGTCGGCAGCGGCCTCGTCGTGGCGCGCGCCTGGTTCGATGGGCTGGACGACCCGAGCGCGGTCGTCACGTCCGACGCCGACCTGACCCTCACGACCGACCTCGCGCCCGGCGCGGGCGGGTCGCACTGCGTCGTCGTGACGCCGTCGGTCTCCGACGGGTCGCACGTCGTCGACGTCCGGCTCGACCCCGACGACGCCGCCTCGGAAACCGACGAGGCGAACGACGCTCGGACGACCTTCACCGCCGCGCTCCACCCCGCCCAGGACGCCTTCGCCGACGCCGCGACCTTCCCCGCGCGCGCGGCGGGCGTCGAGGGCCGAAGCCGCAACGCGACGGCGGAACCCGGCGAGCCGCCGCACGCCGGCGCGCCCGCCGCCGCGTCGATCTGGTGGACGTGGACGCCTGAGCGCAGCGGGGTCGTGACGTTCGACGCGACCCGGAGCGCCTTCCCCGCCCGGGTCGCGGCGTACCGCGGCGATGCGGTGGACGCCCTGACGCCGGTCGCGTCGGCGAGCGACGCGGACGCCGGGGCCCGCACGACGTTCCTGGCGGGCGCCGGCGCGACGTACCACCTCGCGGTGGACGGCGTGGACGGCGCGACCGGCGACGTCGAGCTTTTGCGCAGCCACGTCGCCCCCACCTGCCCCGCCGACGCCAGCGACCTGCGTCCGCTCGGGGACGTCGACGCCGACGGCGTCGTCACCGCCGCCGACGCGCTGCGGATCCTCCGGATGGCGGACGGCAGCTGGCCCCCGCCGAGCGACGCCCTCGACCTCCGGCACGCCGACCCGAGCGCCGACGGCGTCGTGACCGACGCGGACGTGGACGCCGCCCTCGCGAAGGTCGTCGGTCG
>JAVLCF010000173.1 GCA_031581195.1 Trueperaceae bacterium
GGCCTCGCGGTCGTTGCCCTCGCACTCGTCGTTACACAGGTCGAGGAGACGCTTGGAGCGGTGACCGACCCGAGCGCGGCTGCTGCCGACGACTAACGTCGCCACCCGCAGCGAATACGATAAGTTCTCGAGTGGCGAACAACTGGCGTGTCGCGTGAGCGTGTCCGATGTGTCGACTGCCACGAGCCGATCTCAGGGACCGCCAGAATCTGTCCACACTGTGAGACAGTCCAACCATCACCACTGCTCGACGTGGCCGCCGTGGTCGGTGGTGTGTTCGCGCTCCTCTTCGGAATCGTGTTGGCGCTTATGACGCTCGGGACGAGCCGGCTCGTCGGCTTTCTGCTGCTCGTCGCCGGGTTCGGCCTCGCCGTTGGCGGCGTCACCCGGTACCTAGACCGCCAGGCGATTCGACGTGCTCGGTGACGATCAGCGCGACGTTTTATATCCGATGGCGGCCCAGAGGTGGGTATGATCACGCCACTGGACGCCGGGGTCGTCGTCGCCGGCCTCCTGTCGGTCGGGTCGTGGTTCGCCGTCGCGGCGTTGAAATGGTCGCAGGAGCTGCCCGACCTCGACGCCGTCGTGGCGCTCGAGTTCACCGCCACCAGCGAGGTGTACGCCCGGGACGGGACCCGCATCGGCCGCATCGTGCCGGTCACCGGCGAGGACCGCGCCTCGACCAACCGCGTACCGGTCGGCCTCGACGCCATCAGTCCCGCCGCCCTGCAGGCGATCGTGGCGTACGAGGACGACCAGTTCTTCGAGCACTACGGGTTCGACCTCCCCGCCATCCTCCGCGCCTTCTACGAGGAGTTCCTGGCCGGCGGCGACCGGGGCGGCTCGAGCATCACGACGCAGGTCGTGAAGAACACCGTCCTGGCCGACATCCGCGCCGACCGGTCGCTGGAGCGCAAAGCGAAGGAACTGCTGCTCGCCATCCAGCTGGAGCGGCGCCTCACGAAACCGGAGATCCTCCAGCGCTACGTCAACGTCGTGTTCTGGGGCGGCAACGTCTACGGCATCCGCAGCGCCGCGCAGACGTACTTCGGCAAGGACCCCATCGAACTCAACCTCGCCGAAGGCCTCTACCTCGCGCGCCTCATTCCCGCCCCGAACGCCCGCCACGCCGACTTCGAAACGACGCGCGCCTCGATGCGCACCGTCCTGGACCGCATGGTGCGGCAGGGCACCCTCAGTCGCGACGCCGCCGACCGCGCCTGGCGTTACCCCCTCGAGCCGCGCGGGTGGGACGTGACGTACGCCCCCGACGGGAGCCTCGTCTCCGCCACGCCGACGGGGGACGCGGTGCTGGTGCAGGACTCGATCAGCAGCGACCTCAACTGGCACGTCGTCGTCGCGGTCCGCAACTGGCTCACCGACCGCTTCGGGGAGGCCGCCGTGTTCGGGCGCGGCGGCCTCCGCGTCACCACCACGATCGACGTGCAGGCGCAGGCGGCCGCCAACCGCGCGGCGCTCGACGCGACCCTGCCCGACGGTGCGCAACTCGCGATCGTGGGGCTCGACCCCGCCACCGGGGAGGTCCACGCCATGGTCGGGGAGAAGCTCCGGCCCGGCGTGCGCGAGGGGGAGCTCAACCGCGTCACGCAAGCCAACCGCCAGCCGGGCAGCTCCTTCAAGCCGATCGCGTACGCCACCGCCATCGAGGAGGCCGGCTTCCATCAGGCGACGGTTCTCGTCGACGAAGCGACCGCCTTCAACCAGCGCGGCCAACCGCCGTACGAGCCCGGCAACCACGACGACACGTTCGTCGGTGCGGCCACGGTCCGCGAGCACCTGAACCTGTCGCGCAACATCCCGGCCGTCAAGGCGCTGGAGGCGGCGTCGCCCGACGCCGTCGCGCAACGCGCCCGCGAACTCGGCTACGACGTCGAGCCGTACTACAGCCTCGCGCTCGGTTCGTTCGAGGTCACGCCGCTGCAGCACGCGAGCGGCTTCTCCGCCTTCGCGAACGGCGGGGTGCGGGTCGAGCCGCACTTCGTGACCCGCGTCGAGGACGCCGAAGGCAACGTCCTCTACGAGGCCGACCCGCGCCGCCACCGCGTGTGGGAGGCCACGACGGCGTACCAGGTGCTGGACCTGCTGCGCGGCAACGTCGAGGACCGCGGACCGACCGCCTTCTCCTGGCGGGCGGCCCTCCCCGGCCGCTACGTCGCCGGCAAGACCGGCACCACGAACGACGAGCGCGACATCTGGTTCCTCGGCACCACCCCCGAGATCACCGCGGCGGTGTGGATCGGGAACGACCGGAGCGGCTCCCTCCCGCGGACCATGACGCTGCCCGACGGCTCCACCGACCTGGTGAACAGCTCCCGGCAACCGATCTACGTCTGGAAGGACTTCGTGCAGGGGGCCCTGGCCGGCGTCCCCGCCGACCCCGACGGCTTCCCCGTCCCCGACGGCGTCACCTTCCGGACGTTCGACCGCGCGACCGGTACCGCCGACCCGGACGGGACGCGCGCCGCCTTCCTCGAGGGCACGACCCTGCCCGAGCGCAGCCTCGCCGGCGCGCTCGAGGTGGAGGTCCCCATCGACACCGCCACGGGACGGCGCGCCACCGCGTCGACCCCCGCCGACCGCATCGAGATCGTCGCGGTCCCCAGCGCCCGCCTCGACGCCTACCTCGAGGAGGTCGCGCCGTGACGACCGGGGATCCCGGCCTGACCGCGGTCCCCGGCGTCCGCGTCGGGCACTGGACCCATGACGTCGCCCGGACCGGCTGCACGGTCGTCCTGGCGCCCCCCGGCGGGGCGGTCGCCTCCGGCCGCGTCCTGGGGGCGGCGCCGGGCACCCGCGAAACCGCGCTGCTCGACCCCGCCGCGACCGTCGGCGTCGCGCACGCCGTGCTGCTCACGGGCGGCAGCGCCTTCGGCCTCGATGCGGCGGGCGGCGTCATGGCGGCGCTCGAGGCGGCGGGGGAGGGCGTCCCCACCCCCGCCGGCCGCGTCCCCATCGTGCCCGCCGCGGTGCTGTACGACCTCGCCGTCGGGCGGTCCGACGTCCGTCCGGGCGCCGCGGAGGGCCGCGCCGCGACCGACGCGGCGCACGACGGGCCGGTCGCGCAGGGCGCCGTCGGGGCCGGGACCGGCGCGACGGTCGCGAAGCT
>JAVLCF010000174.1 GCA_031581195.1 Trueperaceae bacterium
GTGGCGGGGGGAGGGCGGAGTGGGGCGCGCTCACCAGCCGCGGCCGGCGAGCAACTCCGTCTCGTCGAGCGTGTCGATGTCGATGCCGACCATCGCCTCCCCCAGGCCGCGACTGACGTCGGCGAGGACGTCGGGGTCGTCGTAGTGGGTCGTCGCCTTCACGATCGCTTCGGCGCGGCGGCTCCAGGCGCGGTGCTTCTCCGCGACGTCGGTGACGCCGGGCGCGCTCTTGAAGATGCCGGAGCCGACGAACACCCCGTCGACGCCGATCTGCATCATGAGGGCCGCGTCGGCGGGGGTGGCGATGCCGCCGGCCGCGAAGTTCGGGACCGGCAGGGCGCCGTGCTCCCGGACGTAGCGCACGAGGTCGACCGGCGCGCCGTGCTCCTTGGCGTACGTCATGACCTCCATGGCGGGCATGGCGTGGATGCGGCGGATCTCGGCGAGGACGCTGCGGGCGTGGCGGACCGCTTCGACGACGTTGCCGGTGCCGGCCTCGCCCTTCGTGCGGATCATGCTGGCGCCCTCCCCGATGCGGCGGAGCGCCTCCCCCACGTTCGTCGCGCCGTTCACGAACGGCACCGTGAAGGCGAACTTGTCGACGTGGTACGCCTCGTCGGCGGGCGTGAGGACCTCGCTCTCGTCGATGAAGTCCACGCCCAGCGATTGCAGGATCTGCGCTTCGACGAAGTGCCCGATGCGGACCTTCGCCATGACCGGGATCGACACCGCCTCGACGATGCCGCGGATCATGTCGGGGTCGGACATGCGCGCGACGCCGCCCTCCGCGCGGATGTCGGCGGGGACGCGCTCGAGCGCCATGACGGCGGTCGCGCCGGCGTCCTCGGCGATGCGGGCCTGGTCGGCGTCGATGACGTCCATGATGACGCCGCCCTTGAACATCTCCGCGAACCCGGTCTTCACCATCGCGGTGCCGGTCGTCGCCGGCGTCGTTTCGTTGCGTTCCTCGCTCACGATTACGTCCTCCCCGAACGGATTTGCTCCATTGTGCCGCATGCGCGGGCCGCCCGTGAGGGGCGGGCACACAGTCGTGCCGCCCGCGCGGCGCGCGGGGTGGGTCAGGGGGCGGGGGTCAGGGGGCGGGGAAGCGTCCACCGGTGAAGGCGACGTACCGGTCGAGCACCTCCAGGCCGGCGCCGGCGTCGAGCAGGTCGCCGGCGCGGCCGACGCCGTCGGCGATGCTGGACGCCTGGTCGGCGAGGTAGAGCGCCGCGCCGGCGTTGAGCTGCACGACGTCGCGGGTCGGGCCGCGCGTCTCGCCCGCGAGGATCGCGCGGGCCGCCGCGGCGTTCGTCGCCGCGTCGCCCCCCGCCAGCGCGGCGGCGGGCGCCCGGTCGAGGCCGACCTCCTCGGGCGTGAGGACGTGATCGACGATCTCGCCGTCGCTGCGGAGTTCGGCGTAGACGCTCTCGCCGGAGACCGTGAAGTCGTCCAGCCCGTCGCCGTGCACCACCAGCGCCCGCTCGAGCCCCAGGCCGCGCAGCACCTCGGCGAGGGTGCGGGTCAGGGCCGGGCCGTACGTCCCGAGGAGTTGCCGGTCGGCGGCGGCCGGGTTGGTGAGCGGGCCGAGGTTGTTGAAGATGGTGCGGGCGCGCAGGTCGGCGCGGATGGGCGCGACGAACTTCATGGCGGGGTGGTGCTGGCGGGCGTACAGGAACGCCACGCCGACCTCACCCAGCGCCGCACCGAGGCGCTCGATCGGCACGTCGAGCCGGACGCCGAGCGCCTCGAGGACGTCGGCGCTGCCGCTCTTCTTCGTCACGCCGCGGTTGCCGTGCTTCGCGACCGTCGCGCCGCCCGCGGCGGCGACGAACGTGGCGGTGGTGCTGACGTTGATCGTCGAGATGCCGGTCCCGCCGGTCCCGCAGATGTCGAGCAGAGGACCGCCGACGTCGGCGTCGACGTGGATGGAGCGCTCGCGCATCGCTTCGGCGAAGCCGACGATCTCCTCCACCGTCTCCCCGCGCGTGCGGAGCGCCGCGAGGAGCGCCGCGGCCTGCATCTGCGAGAGGTCGCCGTCCATGAGGCGGCCCATGACCTGGCGCGCTTCGTCGCGCGGGAGGGTGGCGCCGTCGAAGACCGCCCCGAGGGTGGCGGCGACGTCGAAGGTGGGCGGGTCGGAGGCGCCGGACGCGTCGTTCATGGGTCCATGATGGCACGGGGGCGCCGTTCGCGCCCGCCGGCGCGACGCGGAGCCGTCGCACCGCGGCGCACGCACGTCATTCAGCCGTTGTTACTCTCCCGTCATGTCGCGTGCAGCGTCGGGGGGACCCTCCGGGTACGTCGTGCAGGTCCTCGGGCCGCCCGCGGTCCACCGCGACGGCGCCCCCGTCGCGATCGGTCCGCGCAAGGCGTTGGCGCTCGTCGCCCACCTGGCGGTCACCGGCGCCCCGGTCGGCCGGGGCGCCCTCGCCGGCCTCCTGTGGCCCGACCGGGACGAGGCCAGCGCCCGGAACAACCTCCGCGTCGCGCTCGCCGACCTCAAGCGGCGGGCGCCCGGGCTCGTCGAGGCGCGCCGGCCGGACGTGCGCCTCGCGGACGGCGTGCGGGTCGACCGGGACGCCCACCTCGCCGCGTGGCTCGACGGGCCGCCGGGCCCCGCGCCCGACGCCCTGCTCGCCCCGTTGCTGGCCGAGCTGGGGGTTCGCGACGCGGACCCGTTCGACGCGTGGCTCGCCACCGCGCAGGAGGCGTGGCGGGCGACGCTGCTCGGGCACCTCGACCGCGCCACGCGCGCAGCGGAGGCGGCGGGCGAGGGGGCCCTCACGTCGAGCCTGCTGGAGCAGGCGCTCGAGGTCGACCCGTGGGACGAGGCCCGCCTCGCGCGCCTGCTGGACGCGTACGTGGCGCAGGGGCGCCCGGCGGCGGCGGTCCGGCGCTTCGACGCGTTCGCCCAGGCGCTCCGCCACGAGATGGGGATCGAACCGGACGCCGCCCTCGCCGCCCGCGCTCGCGCGGCCCGCGCCGACGCGGCGCCCGTCCCCGCGCACACCGACCCGCGCCACCCGACCCCGCGCGTCGGCCAGGCCGACGCCCTCGCCGAGGCCCGCACCGCCCTCGCCGACCCCGACGTCC
>JAVLCF010000175.1 GCA_031581195.1 Trueperaceae bacterium
AACGCGGCGGGCAATCTTTACATGACCATCGCCGCGCTCGTGCTGGCCGCCCTCTTCGGCCCTACGTACGTCGGCTGGTACCTGCTGGCGCACCGCGTGCTGGTCCTTCCCGTGAACCTTCTGAGCGGCTCCTTCAAGGAGGCGTTCCTCGCGCGGACCCGGACGGCGCAGCGCACCGGGGGGGACCTGTTCGCGCTGTACGTGCGCGCCACCCTCGGTCTCGCCGCCGTCGTCGCGGTTCCGTTCCTTCTGGTGATCGCCTTCGGTCCTCCCCTCTTCGCCCTCGTGCTGGGCGCCGAGTGGGAGGCAAGCGGGCGGTACGCACGGTGGCTCGCCCTCGGGCTGTTCGTCGGTGCGGTGAACCCTCCTGCAATCGTCATCACGCAGGTGCTTCGCAAACAACGCTGGTTGATGGTGTACGACGCCCTCCTGCTCGTCGCGCGCGTCGCGGCCCTCGTCGTCGTCGGCTCGACCGTCGGCGACCTCGCGGCGGTCGCCGCGTACGCCCTCGTCGGGGCGGCGTTCAACCTCCTCCTCGTGCTCACGATGGGCGGCTACGCCCGCCGCGCGCCCCACGCGCACGCCGGGAGCCCGGCCGGATGACCGGTCGCACGCCCCTCCTCCGCTCGACCGTCGCCGTGGGCCTGGCGAGCCTGTTCGTGAACCTGGCGTTCCCGAAGGCGGGCTTCTACGTGGGGGAGGTCCCCATCACGGCCGGCTACGCGCTGCTCGGTGCCGCAGGAGCCCTCGCTCTCGCGACGCTGCTGCTGCGTCACTGGACCCTCCCCCGCGCGACGGTGTGGACGATCGCGGCGCTGCTGCCCTGGATCGGCGCCAGCGCGACGCTCCTCGTGTTGGGGGAGAACCAGGACGGCTTCGTCTCCGCGTTCTCCTTCCTCGTGAGCGCCGCCCTCGTTCCGATCCTCACCCTCCTGACGACGAGTCTGCTCCTGCGGTCGGTCGCCCCCCGGACGCTTCGGCGGATCGTCCTCGCGGCGCTCGGCGTCGTCACCGCCTGGGGCCTCGTTCACTTCGTCGCGATGAACGTCTTCGGTGCGTTCCCCGGGATCCCCTTCCTGACCGTCACCGGCAGTGAACTCGACCTCGCCGATTCGCGCAACATCAATCGCGGAGGGATCTTCAAGATGGTGTCGACGTACAACAACGGCAACATCCTGGGCGTCAACGCGCTCACCTGGTTCCCGGCCGCGTTCGCCCTCGCCGGGCCGCACGTCCGGTGGAGGGGGGCGTGGCTCGGCGCGCCGCGAGGGGTGTTCCTGTTCTCGCTGTCGCGGACCGTCTGGGCCGGCTGGCTGGTCATGGAGGTGGTCAACACCGTGTTCGCGCGCCGTACCCTGACGCGCCTTGCGGGCATGGGCCTCTCCCTCCCCCTCGTCCTCGCGGGGGTCGTCGTGGTCGCCGCCGTCCTGGCCGCGAACCCGTTCGACTTCCTTTTCGACCGGGATTTGGGGGGCCGCATCGATCAGTTCCGATTCGAGGTCGCCTGGCTCCGCGCGTCGTTCATCGGGATGCAGGAGATCGTGTACACCTCGATCCTCGCGTCGTTCGGGGTCGTGGGGCTCGCGCTGTTTCTGTTGGCTTGGACGTTTCCCCTCCTCCTCCCGGCGCACGGGCCGGTCGCGAAGGCCGCGAAGGTCGGGATGATCACGTACCTCTTCGTCATGGTGAGCGACGGCGCGTTCCCCCTGATCCCGACGCAGCACACCTACTGGATGGTGGCCGCCCTGGCGGTCGCCGGACCGCGGACGCAGGGAGACGCCTCGTGAGGATCCTCCACGTGGTGGCGGACGGACGGCCCGGGGGCGGCACCACCAACGTGCTGGCGCTCGCCGAAGATCAACGGGCGGCGGGGCACGACGTCACGCTGCTCACCGACCGCGGATCGTACGCGGTGGACGCCGCACGCCGCTTCGCCGTCCAGGTTCGGGAGGCGGCGTTCTTCACGAGTCGCTTCGACCCGCGGTTGCCCGAGGCGATCGACCGCACCGTCCGGACGGTGGCACCGGACGTGGTGCACGTCCACGGCGCCCGCGCGGGCTTTCTGTACGCCCTGCGTGCGCGACGCGGCACGGTGCCGAGCGTCTACACGGTCCGCGGCTACCATTTCCTCCGCAAGCCCCGCGGGGTGCGCCACGCGGCGGCGCTCGCGGAGCGCCTCGCCAGCGCGCGCACCGACCTCACGGTGCACGTGTGCGCGTACGACGCCCGCCTCGCGCGCGCGTGGCGGCTGACGCCGGGGGGCCGGAGCGTCGTCATCCACAACGGCATCCGTCGATCCGACGTCCCGGCGCCCGGCCCCGTGGACCCGAGGCGCGTCGTGACGTTGGGTCGGCTGGCCCGGCAGAAGGACCCGGGCATGGTGGTGGCGGTGGCGCGCCTCCTCGCCGACGAGGGCTTCCGCTTCCGCCTGATCGGCGGCGGCCCGTTGGAGGCGACGGTCCGGCAGGCGATCGCCGACGCCGGTCTCGAGGGGGTCGTGGACGTGACGGGGGCCCTCCCGCGCGCGGAGGCGCTCGCTGCGATGCGCGACGCCGGCGCGTTCCTCCTCCCGTCGCGATGGGAGGGCTTTCCCATCGCACCGATCGAAGCGATGGAGATGGGGATCCCCGTCGTGTTGTCGAACGTGAGCGGCATGCCCGAGGTCGTGGGCGATGATGCAGGGGTGTTGGTGGAGGCGCACGACCCCCAGGCGTACGCATCGGCACTTCGGCGCGTGGCGGGCGACGACGCCTGGCGCGCGACGCTGGTCGCGCGCGCACGTGAACGGGTCGCCACGCACTTCACGCGCGACGTCGTGACCGCCTCGTACCTGGACGCCTACCGCCGGGTGACCGGGCGATGAAGGACCTCCGATGACCGGCACCCCGCCGCGCGTCGCGGTGGTGCACGACTGGTTGGACCGCTACGCCGGGTCGGAGCGGGTGCTCGAACGCATCCTCGGCCTGTACCCCGATGCGGACCTCTTCGCCGTCGTCGACTTCGTTCCGGGGGACCAACGCGCGTTCCTGCACGGCAAGCGAGCGACGACGACCTTCGTGCAGCGCATGC
>JAVLCF010000176.1 GCA_031581195.1 Trueperaceae bacterium
AGGTGAAGAACCAGTACACGACCGCCATGAAGAGCGAGATCTCGAGCAGGACGCCTCCAGGATACAGCAGCGACTCCGGTTGGCTGGGGATGACCCGCCGACCGATCTCGAAGAAGTCGAAGAGCCCGACGATGAACACGAGCGACGTGTCCTTGAACAGGCCGATGGCCTGCCCGACGATGGCGGGGATCACGGCGCGAAGCGCCTGCGGGAGGACGATCAGGCGGGTGGTCTGCCATCCCGACAGGCCGAGCGCGCGGGCGGCTTCGCGTTGCCCGCTCGGGATGGACTGCAGGCCCCCGCGGACGTTCTCCGCCATGTACGCCGACGCGAACAGCGTGACCGCCACCATCGCGCGCGTCAGGGCGGGGATGGAGTCGGGGCTGACGTCGAGGAGGAGGGGCACCATGAGGCTGGCGATGAACAGCCAGGTGATGAGGGGGGCCCCGCGGATCAGTTCGATGTAGGCGACGCTGACGCCCCGGATGGCAGGGAGGTGGCTCTGTCGGCCCAGCGCGAGGAGGATCCCGAGGGGGAAGGCGACGGTGATGCCGACGCTCGCGAGGACGAGCGTGAGCAGGAAGCCGCCCCACTCAACGGTCCGCACGACCTGCATCGGGCCGTCCCCGCCGAGCCCGTAGACGAGGATCACGGCGACGGGGAGGCCGACCGCCCACGCCCACGTCTGGATGCGCACGAGGCCGGGGGCGAGGCGGCCGGCGGCGTACCCGCCGAGCGCCAGGGCGCTCGCGGCGACCCACGCGAGCCGCACCGACTCCCAGAACGGGATCGCGATGGCGGTTAGGAGAAGTGCGAGGCCGGTGAACCACCAGAACACGCCGCCGGCGATGCGGCCCTTGCCTGCGTGCCGCGCGAGGCCGGCGGTGAGGCCCGTGAGCATCAGGAGCGTAGCGGCCGCGAGCACCGGGCGCCACAGGAGGTCGGCGGGGTAGCGGTAGACCGCGAGGAGCTTCAGGTTGTTCCACAGCGGCTGCCAGGACGCTCCCCCGGTCACCCACCCGAGCAGGCTCCAGGCCGCGAGCAGCAGGAGGCTGCCGACGGCGAGGGAGGTGACCGTGTTGACGGGTCCGGAGAACAGGTTGCGGCGCGCCCATGCGGGCAGGCCGCGTTCGCCGGGGGGTGGGGGGCGGGAGGGGATCATCTGCATCTCAACGCTCCACGATCGCCATGCGGGCGTTCACGACGTTGAGGACGAAGGCGAAGGCGAGACTGATCGTCAGGTACGAGACGATGATCAGGAGGATGACCGGGACGCTGGCGCCGGTCTGGTTGGCGACGATGGTGCTGATGGCGAAGATCTCGGCGTACGCCGCGAGGGGCGCGAGGGAGGAGTTCTTCGTGAGGTTCAGGAACTGGCTGATCATGGGGGGCAGGATGATGCGGACCGCTTGCGGGAAGATCACCAGTGAGAACGTCTGGGCGCCCGACAGCCCGAGCGCCTTCGAGGCTTCGGTCTGGCCCTTGGGCACCGCCAGGATGCCGGCGCGGACGATCTCGGCGATGAACGTCGCGGTGTAGATCACGAGGGCCAACAGGAGCGCGAGGTAGCTGGCGGTGAAGCGGAAGCCTCCCTCGTAGTTGGAGACCGGGACCGTGGGGGTGCTGACGACCAGCGCGCCGGAGGGGCGGATCTCGACGGTGGCGTCGAGGGTGGGGGCGTCCTCGTCGTCGCCGGGCGTCCCGAAGAGGCCGACCGGACCCGACGCGCCGACCGACCCGACGCCGCTCCCCCCGGTCGCGGCGTCCGCCTCGAGCGACGCGACCGGTTCGAAGCCGGGGATGCGGAGGAGGCCGTCGCGGTCGGAGACGAGGTCGCGCCGGAAGCCCTCGACGACCAGGGCGGTCTGGACGTTGCGGAAGCCCTCTCCGTCGTCGCCGACCTCCTCGCCGGCCTGCCAGACGCCGTCGCCGTTGCGGTCCTCGTAGACGAGCGCCGCGATCGGTTTCTCGACCCAGTGCAGGTCGAAGCGTTCCACCTGGGCGTCGTCGAGGAGGCGCGCCTCGACCGCGTCGTACTCGCCGTCCTCGAGGACGGGGTAGCGCACGACGCTGGGTTTGACGGTGCGTTGCTCGACGAGGTTGCGGCTTCGGGCCGTGAGGGCGCCCTCCGCGACGCGGACCGTGACCGGGACGAAGCCGTAGCGGGCTTCGTCGCGGTCGCGTTCACCGTCGCCGTCGGCGTCGAGGAACGACACCCCGCGTCCGCGGTCGGCGGTGAACTCCACCGCGAGGGTCGCGGGGCGGTCGTCGCCCGCGGAGGCGGCGACGTAGCCGACGGCGGTGACGACGGCGAAGACGGCGAGGGTGGTCGGCCAGGCGCGGCCGGGGCGTTCGCTGGCGACGATGCGGCGGCGCCGCAGGCGGTGCGCGACCGCCGCCAGCACGAGGGCCGCCGCGATCCACGGAAGCCACTGCGTGAAGGCGAAGCCGGGGTAGGCGAAGGGGAAGGCGAGGCCCTTGTTGGAGAAGTAGATCCCACCGGGGAGGCGGATCGGAGCGGTGATGGTGGGGGGCAGCGTCGCGATGACGGCGGTGTACCAGAAGATGATCTGCACCGCGAGCGGGGTGTTGCGCAGCAACTCGACGTAGCCGCCGGCGATCTGTCGCAGCAACCAGTTCCCGCTGAGGCGCGAGACGCCGACGGCGATCCCGAGGAGCGTCGCGAGGGTGACGCCGATCAGTGCGATCTTGAGGGTGTTGAGGAACGCGACGACGAGCGCCCGCCAGTAGGGGTCGTCGGCGGTGTAGGGGATCGGGCGTTCGCTGATGGGGATACCGGCGCGCGCGTCGAGCCACCCGAAGTTGGCGGGCAGGTCGGAGCGGGCCAGCGCGGAGGTGACGTTGGTCCAGAGGATCGCGAGGGCGCCGAGGAGGACCGCGACGAACACGACCTGCGCGACGATGCCGAGGGTCTTGACGTTGCGCCAGACGGGGATGGGGCGCTGCGGGTCAGTCGGCACGGGAGCCTCGCGGCGGGCGCGCCGGGCGCCCGCGGGGG
>JAVLCF010000177.1 GCA_031581195.1 Trueperaceae bacterium
CTTCGGGTAGATGCAGCTGCTCCCCAAGTTCAGGAGCTTGCGCACCCCCACCGCGTGCGCCGACGCGATCACGTTGGACGCGATGTCCAGGTTGTCCTGCAGGAAGTCGACCGGCGCGTCGCGGTTCGCGAGGATCCCCCCGACCTTCGCGGCGGCCAGGATCACCACGTCGGGGCGTTCCGCCTCGAAGAAGGCGCGCGTCGCCGCCTGGTCGGTCAGGTCCAACTCCGCGTGGGTGCGCGTCACGAGGTGGGCGTGCCCCGCCGCCTCCAGGCGGCGGTGGATCGCGGAGCCCACCAGGCCCCGGTGGCCCGCCAGGTAGATCTTCGTGTCCGGCGTCACGACGGGGGACGCGCTCACGCGTCCCCGCTCTCGCGGGTCCCGACCGCGTGCCCCGCGTCGCGGAGCGTCCGCTCGCGCTGCGCGAGCTCCAGGTCGTGGTCCACCATCCGCGCCACCAGCGTGGCGAAGTCGATGCGCGGCGTCCAGCCGAGCTGCGCCTTCGCGCGGCTCGGATCCCCGTGCAGGTGCTCGACCTCGGTCGGTCGCAGGTAGCGCGGGTCGAACGCGACGTGGTCGCGCCACTCGAGCTCCAGGCGGCCGAAGGCCGCCTCCAGGAAGTCGCGCACGGTGTGCGCGTCCCCCGTCGCGATCACCAGGTCGCGTGGTTCGTCCTGCTGCAGCATCCTGCGCGTCGCGCGGACGTAGTCCTCGGCGTGCCCCCAATCGCGGACCGCGTCCAGGTTCCCCAGGTACAGGGTGTCCTGCAGCCCCAGCTTGATGCGCGTCGCGGCGCGCGTGATCTTGCGGGTCACAAACGTCTCGCCCCGCCGTTCCGACTCGTGGTTGAACAGGATGCCGGTCACGGCGAACAGCCCGTACGCCTCGCGGTAGTTGCGGACCAGGTGGTACGCCATGACCTTCGCCGCGGCGTACGGGGAGCGGGGTTCGAAGCGCGTGTCTTCGTTCTGGGGGGGCGCCGCCGCCCCGAACATCTCGCTGGTGCCCGCCTGGTAGAAGCGCAGGCCCGCCCCGTCGCGCCCGTGCACGTCGCGGATCGCTTCGAGCAGCCGCAGCGTTCCGAGCCCGTCGACGTCGACGGTGTACTCCGGCTGGTCGAAACTGACGCGCACGTGGCTTTGCGCCGCGAGGTTGTACACCTCGTCGGGCCGCGCCTCCTCGAGGATGCGGCGCAGGCCGGGTCCGTCGGTCATGTCGCCGTAGTGCAGGAACAACCGCGCGTCCTCGCGGTGCGGGTCCTTGTACAGGTGGTCGATGCGGTCGGTCGTGAAAGTGCTGGCGCGGCGGACGATGCCGTGTACCTCGTAGCCGTCCTCGAGGAGGTGCTCCGCGAGGTAGCTGCCGTCCTGTCCGGTGATGCCGGTGATCAGGGCCCGTTTCATGCCGCTCAGTCTAGCCGCTGGGTGCCCCGGCCTCCGGCGCGGGGCCCGCGCGGAGCGTCGCCCGGGGCGGGGTGGGCGCGTGCGCCGTCTCCGCCGTGACGCCTGCGGGCGTCCACCGCGAGCAGGGCCGTACCCTCGCCGTGGAGGCCGACGGATGCCCGCACGCCCCGCACGCCCCTGGACGCGGACGTGGGCGTTGCTCACGCCCGAGGAACGACGGCAGGCCGCCTGGCTGCTGCCGCTCGTCACCCTCATGGCGTTCGCGGAGGCGGGGGGCGTCGCGATCCTCGCGCCGTTCCTGGAACTGCTGACCGGGCCCGACGCCGTACGCACCACCCCGTGGGCGGCGTGGGCGTCCGACGCACTCGGCTTCGAGCAGCCCCGCACGTTCCTGTTGGCCTTCGGGGCCGCCGTCATGGTGGCGTTGCTGGCGGCCAACGGCGTCCTGGTGGTCGGCACGTGGGCGCTCTACCGCTTCGCGGCGCAGCGCGGCCACGCCCTGTCGATGCGGCTGCTGGAGGGGTACCTGCACGAGCCCTACGAACGCTTCCGAGCGCGCAGCAGCGCGGACGTCGTCGACACCGTCGTGCAGGAGGCGCGCGAGGTCGCCGAGGAGATCCTGGTGCCGGGCGTCCGCCTGGTGGCGAAGGCCGCCTCGGTCGTCGGCATCACCGTCCTCCTGGTCCTCGTCGATCCCGTGATGGCGGCGGTCCTGGCGGGCGTGCTCGGGGGGGCGTACCTGCTGCTGGCCGCCGTCACGCGCCGGCGCCTCGCGGCGCTCGGGCGCGCGCGCAGCGGCGCGGACCGCGCCGTCCTGCGCGTCGCGCAGGAGGCGGCGGCCGGCCGCAAGGAGGTCACCCTCGCCCACGCGGAGGCCGCCGTCGCGGCGCGCTTCGCCCGCCCGTCGCAGGCGTACGCCGACGCCGAAGCCAGCAAGCACGTCCTCCGGCACGTGCCCCGCTACGCCCTCGAGGGCGTCGCCTTCGCCGGCCTGGTCGCCGTCGTGGTGCTGCTGATGGGGACGGGGCGCGCCGCCGCGGACCTGGTCCCGACGTTGGGCCTGTACGCGTTCGCCGGCTACCGCCTGATCCCCGCCCTGCACCTCGTGTACGAGGGCGTCACGCGCGTCCGGTACGGCTCCGAGGCGCTGGACGCGGTGTACGCCCGGCTCGGGGCCGCGACGCACCCCCACCCCGAGGGTGCGCGCCCGGGGGCCCGCGCGGCGCTGCCGGACCTGGCGCACCGCATCACCCTCGAGGACGTCCATTACGCCTACCCGGGGCCCGTGGACGGGGGGCCCGGCGACCCCGACGCCGCGCCCCACGAGCCCCGCAGCGAGGTCCTGCGCGGGGTGGACGCCGCGATCGACGTTGGGACGACCGCCGCGTTCGTGGGGCCGACCGGGTCGGGGAAGACCACCCTCCTCGACGTCCTTCTGGGGCTGGTGTCCCCGACCCGGGGCGCCGTGACGATCGACGGCGTGCCGTTGGGCCCCGAAACGATGCGATCGTGGTGGCGGCAGGTCGGCTACGTCGCGCAGGCGCCGTTCCTGGCCGACGACACCGTCGCCGGCAACGTCGCGTTCGGGGCGGCCGGGACGCACGTCGACGGGGTG
>JAVLCF010000178.1 GCA_031581195.1 Trueperaceae bacterium
TGCCGATGTCTTGATTAAAACTCGAAGCGCCCCCAAACATATGTGACATGTCAGTTACATTACTCGTGTCCCAATTGCCGATGTCTTGATTGAAACTCGAAGCGCCTTCAAACATATGTGACATGTCAGTAACGCTGCTGGTATCCCAGTGCTCGATATTCGCGTTGAAGTCGGACTCTCCACGAAACAGGTCGAACATTTGCGTAATGCCGGTGGTGCACGTCGCGCTTGCATTTTCTGGTGTGATGTTCCATGGGCCACGCCTGACGAAGTTCACTCCGTTAACCTCAAGAGAGTGGCCTAGGGGAACGCCCTCGCACGTTACGCGCGTCAACGTGGCAGGCGTGCACATGAAAGACGTGCTTTCGACTCGGATTTGTGCCCGCTCACTTCTCTCGACGGTTTGTCGTTGCCGATTAGGTTGAGAGCTTTCTTCCTTCGTGAACGTTACGTCTCCGAGGCCACTTGAGAAGGACAACCTACTTAAGGCATCGTCACGTTCATGCGTTGTAGCCGGCCCTCTCAACGAAGTGGCGGCGACCTCCACCTCAATGCCGGTAACTTTCGGGTCCGAGC
The DNA here is from genome assembly GCA_031581195.1 of Trueperaceae bacterium. Classification (NCBI taxonomy): domain Bacteria; kingdom Thermotogati; phylum Deinococcota; class Deinococci; order Trueperales; family Trueperaceae; species Trueperaceae bacterium. The sequence goes on from JAVLCF010000178.1 coordinate 577, forward strand.
GCAGTGGTGCCAGAGGCAGGCTAATACCGGCGTTTTCGGGCGCCAGTTGAAGACGCAATCGCTCCTCGTCCCTCCTCACCACGTCGGCATCAGACCGTTCACGCCCAACGTTGACACTGCGAAACTCCCAAGTGCTCGTACCGTCGCTGAGGTTGAGCTCGCAGCTCTCACGTCCCACTTCCATTGTCGTGAACCAGGAGAACACCTCCTCTGCCAAAGCTGCAGGCGAGTCTTCCATCTTGGACCAGGGATTCCCCTGCCGGCTGCCGGGCACCACGACACGATCTCTAGATCGATTCACCCCCACTTGGAACACCGAGACTTCGCACAGGTCACCGCCGTCGTCAATCGAGAGATCCTTCAGCCGGACGACCGACGTGAGTTCGTCTTCAGATCCACCCTGCGCGACCCACGACAAACTACTTGCCTTGATCGCTGCGTCACGCGCAACAAACCGACTGCTTCTCTTTGTCTCCACCCAGATGGTGTCGGCATTGGCGGAGCGTGACTCAGAATTTTCAGTTTCGTCCAGAAAAGGGACTACCGCTACGAGAGCATCGACGACTCCATCTCGTTCCTCATCGACATCGACAACCCAAGCGTACGTGACGTCCCCGCAGGCACGAAACGCGTCAAATGCGATCTCATCGTCGAGCTCCACACCCTTGATGGAGGCTACGAACCCGCTTACCGTACCAAGCACACGCGAGGCGGCGGTTCTGGTGACCTCTTCGCTCTTTGGTACTGTTTCGCTCTCCGAAGCTGCGCTTGCATCGCTCCCAGTCACGGTATCGGTGTCGGAGGGAGTCAGCGAAGACAAGTCCATTGCGCTCCGAGATGCCCGAGCCTCACCGTCGGCCCTATCCGTCCACCTCGTTACGTCATACGCAGATATGACGCAGTAGCCACGTCCCTCACCCATGAAAGCACTCTGGACGCTTGAGGCATGTCCTGAAAGAATTTTGGAGGATTCGTCGTATTGACTTCGAACAATTCGGAGTGCCTTGGCACCGTCCGCACCGTGACCGAGCCGCGCTCCGGCCGACAAAAGACTTTGATCTCCCGTTGAGAAGAATAATTCACCTATTACAACTTGTGCACGTTCAAGAGCCATTTGCTGGGCACGAACAATTTCCGAAGGGCCCCCGACTCGATACGTATCTTCCGTGACGAGGTGCGTGCCGTACGCGCGCACAAGATGACGGTCTCCCTCTCTAACCACCGCAAGAGCTGGACCTTCGCAACGCCGGGCAGCGTCGGCGAGACGCCCAATCTCGACAAACTTCGAAGAGGCATCGGTTATCTGAAACACACGGACGCCCGCGTCCTGCAAATCCTCTGGCTGCACGAATCCCTGCGCGCTCGCAACACCGACGACGCCAACGAGGCATGCAGCAGTCACGAGTGCGCTCTTTGAAATGTGCACAGAACCCAACACCCCGAACCTTCGCAAACACACGCTTAAACAAGTACTCCAGCTTCGACGCAGCTGTGTACGCATTCGTGCTCCAATCGGAAAGGAATTCACAATGGTGTGTATATCAAATGGCTCGACAGGGCGTGAGAGACTCTGGGGGTTGCTACCCTTTTTTCAACGAGACCGGAATTGTCTTGCTTGACCAAGTTGGAAGGCAGCGCCACTCTACGGCTCGCATCGCGCGGGATTGTTGCCGCCGGTTTTAAGTTTCACCGCGGCCCTACCCGTCAACGCAACTACCCGCCGTTTGATGTCTTAGCGTCAAGTTTCGTGCCAACGGGTACGACGCCCGTTGACGTACGGCCTCGGACCATTGGCAATACCGACGGCGCCGCGAACAGGATTGCTGTTCTGGCTTTCACGGGCCTCAAACTAGCTTCTCGGCCCTCTCGTCAAACGAGGGAATGCTCACGACGCCTTCATCGGGACGTGAACCGCACCCCAAATTCGGCACCGAAAATCTTCCTGCACCCTTCGGTATACGCGAATCGTAGGTGGGGACCGAAAAACGTTGGCTCGCGCACTCCATGCAATTCAAAACTGACGTCCAACCCGAGGTGAATCGTCCTGAACCCTGGGAGTACGATGCGGACCTCCACACAGCGCGCATCGAGACCCTTGGCTGGCTTGGGCCCGGATCGAGGTTCCGCCTCGTCTTCACGCGTAAACGACAATTCCGACATCGAGTTTCGAGCTACAATCGCCCTCGTCTCCGAACTACTTAGATCGTGCGAACATGCTATGTGCGGTCTCGGGTACCAAAAGGCTTACAGCAGGTCGCCAGGCCCCAGGGCGGCGCCCAGGCCGGTCCGCAGGTTCTCGAGCGGGAGGAGCGCCG
>JAVLCF010000179.1 GCA_031581195.1 Trueperaceae bacterium
CGACGTCGCGGAGCACCTCGACGGTGCGCTCGACGTCCGCGTCCTCGAGCGTCGGGTGGCACAGCAGGGCCAGCGACGTCTCCCCGAGCTCCTTGGCGACGGGTAGGGCCTCGGGCGGACCCAGGTGGGCATCCCGGAACGCCTTCTCGAGGTAGAGCTCGCTCGCACTCCCCGTGAAGATCGGGACGCCGGCCTCGCGGACCTCCGCCAGGATCCGGTCGCGGGACCAGCCGTCGCGGAGCGCCTCGGGGCGGACGTAGACGTAGGCGCGATAGTACGCGTGGCGCATGGCCTCCGGGACCACCGGCACGCGGAACGCCTCCATCCCTCGGAGGGCCTCCTCGTAGCGCGTCCCGATGGCGTGCCTCCGGGCGTGCCACTCGGGCAGTTTCCGCAGTTGGATGCGTCCGATGGCGGCCTGCATCTCCGTCATGCGCCAGTTGGTCCCGAACGACTCGTACACCCGCTTGTACCCGACGCCGTCGTCGGGACGCTCGTAGATCGCTTCGTAGCTCTTCCCGTGGTCCTTGTACGCCCACGCGTCCCGCCACATCGCCTCGTCGTCGAGCGCCAACAGGCCTCCCTCGCCGCCCGTCGTGATGATCTTGTCCTGACAGAAGCTGAACGCGGCGAGGTCCCCGAACGCCCCGACGGGCGTCCCGTCGATCGTGGCGCCGTGCGCCTGCGAGGCGTCCTCGATCACCGCGATGCCGCGCGACCGGGCCAGGTTCATCAGGGGTGCCATGTCGACCGGCCACCCCGCCAGGTGGACCGCGACGATCGCCTTCGTGCGTTCACTCAGGACCGGCTCCACGGTCTCCACCGTCAGATTCCCGCTGTCGCGATCCACGTCCGCGAAGACCGGCGTCGCCCCCCGCATCACCGCTGCGGACGCGCTCGCGATGAAGGTGCGGGGCGTCGTCACCACCTCGTCGCCCGGCCCGACGCCCAACGCCATCAAGGCCAACTCCAGCGCCAACGACCCGTTGTGCAGAACGATGGCGTGCTCGCGACCGAGGGCAGCGGCGTACTCCCGTTCGAAGTGACGTCCTTCGTCGCCGGTCCAGTAGTTCACGCGGCCGGAGGCGAGGACGCCGGCCACCGCTTCGCGTTCGTCGGCGTCGTAGAACGGCCAAACGCCCGTCATGGCGTAGGCCCCACGGGGTCCCCTTCCTCGGACGCGAGCGAACGGCCGAGGACCGTATCGACGAGGATGCGCAGATCGCCCATGAAGGTCCGCGTCCGCACGTACGCGAGATTCATGCGGACCTTGTCCGGAAAAATCACCTCGGCATTGTACGTTTCCGGGTCGGACCGATTCGCCAGGATCGACTCCTCGTCCCGATACTTGAGCGTGGCGGGGCTCGTGATGCCGGGACGGACGCGAAGGATCTCGCGGGCTTCACCCTCGAGGGCATCCGCGAACCCCGGGACGTCCGGGCGGGGTCCAACGAACGACATGTCCCCCTTCACGACGTTCACGAGTTGCGGGAGCTCGTCGAGCTTCCAGGCTCGCAAGCGTGCCCCGACCGGCGTGATGCGGGCGTCTCCGCGCGCCGTCACGGTCGTACCTCCGCCAGGTGGGGAGCGCATCGTTCGGAGTTTGTAGACGTCGAAGGTTCGCCCGTCGCGGCCGACCCGACGTTGGACGAACCATCCGTTCTCGCCCGTACTTGCCGTGGCGGCGATCCAGGCCGTCAGCACGATGGGCCAGAGGGCCAGGAGTCCGAGCGAGGCCACGATCAGATCGAACGCCCGCTTGGCTTCGGGGCCGTCCCACGGCCGTTTCGTGCTCATCGAATCGCGTAGCCGTGACGCGCGAGTGTCTCCCGCCCGAGCTCGATCAGGCGGTCGCGCGTTCTTGGATCGGCGCGCTCACGTCCCTTTCCGACGTTCTGGGCCGACACGTCATGGACGGCATCCTCAATCTGTTCGGTGGACACCGGTATCTCCAGGAACGATGTCAGGCGCGCCAGCTCCGTGTGCGGGTCGCGCACGAAGGCTTCGTACGAGAGTCGAACCACCCGGTCGTCGGGAATCGTCGGGAGCTCCTCGTCCGTGCGGTCGACGCAGCGTTTCCACTGCAGCATGCTGAGTTCCTCGACGGAGTGCGTCCGGGCAGCTTCCTGCATGCCGTCGAACACAGGCCCCCACGTCGCAAGGCGGTCTTCGGACGACGTTGCTTGGCGAAGGCGGTTGCGGGCGTACTGCATCGCGTACCTCGGAGCGTCGGAGGGCGGTACGAAACGCACCTTCTTCATGGTGTACGCAAGATCGAAGGGGGCCGTCCAACGCCGTGATGCGGAGAGTGCTGCATCCACGCCGTCACGGACGATGACTACGAATTTGGCGTTCGGGACCACGTCGTGGACGAACCCCACGCGAAGGCTGTTCGCACAGGTCTTTTCGACCACGCGATCGATGCCTTGCGAACGCGCAAGGCCCTCGAACTGCGCACGAATCCAGCGACCGACCTCTGGCCGAGCCATCTCGCGCGAAAACTCGTCGTGGGGGTAGGACACGTTGCCATGACGCCAGATGTAGGGGATTTCGTCGCAAGGCCACGTGCCCAGCCCCGGAAGTCGTGTCAGGACGTCGCGAAGCATGTTCGTGCCCGAACGGGGTGCGCCGATGATGATGGTCGATGACCCTGAGTCCCTCACGGTTAACAATGCTAGTTCATTTCGCTCGGGACCTCACCGTTGGGATCCCACTCAGGTTGCAAACTGCCGTACTCGCACTATGCTTCTAGTGATTTGAGAAGAGCCAGAAAACGTTTCGCCACAGATCGGAAGTCATGGTTTTCGTCAAAGTACACGCGCCCGCGCCTTCCCATCCTTTTAGCAAGATCGCTATGTTGACG
>JAVLCF010000180.1 GCA_031581195.1 Trueperaceae bacterium
CGCTGCGCGTGGCGGTGTAGCGCACGGCGTCCCCGATGCAACCGATCACCAGCTCCACGTCCGGAAGCGGCCCCACCCCGCCGGTCAGGAGGCCCGCCGCCCAGGGGAGGTCGACCGCCCAGAGGACGGTGACGACCAGGGAGAGGCCGGCGAGGACGGCCGGGTGGCGGACCGCCGCGACGCCCACCTCGTCGAGCATGGCGACGGCGGCGAGGGTGAAGAGGGGCAGGACCGTCCAGTGCCCGGCGAGCGCGGGGACCGACAGGGCGTACAGCAGGTCGCCGGGCCCCAGGGCGGCGCCCAGGCCGGTCCGCAGGTTCTCGAGCGGGAGGAGCGCCGCGGGGACCAGCACCAGCACCAGCGCGACGGGGGTGCGGCCGGTCCGCCGGGCGAGCGGCCGCACGAGGCGGACGCCGGCGACCCAGACGGCCAGGTGCGCGGCGGCGGCGAGCAGGTAGAAGGTGGAGATCACGGCGGGGGGCGCGCCTCGGCGACGCCGGGGCGCGGGTCGGTCAGGGGGCCGAGGCCGCGAAGCGCTCCAGGAGGGCGTTGAACGTCGCGCTGGGGCGCATGGCGGCGCGCGCCTTGGCGGGGTCGGGCCGGTAGTACCCGCCCAGGTCGACGGGGGCGCCCTGCGCCGCGGCGAGCTCGGCGTGGATGACGTCCGCCTGCGCCTCGAGGTCGCGGGCGAGGTCCGCGAAGCGGGCGGCGAGGTCGGGGTCGTCGTCCTGTTCGGCGAGCGCCTGCGCCCAGTAGCGGGCGAGCCACACGTGGCTGTCGCGGTTGTCGGGCTCGCCGACCTTCCGCGAGGGCGAGCGGTTCTCCTGCAGGATGCGGGCGTTGGCGCGCTCGAGCGCGTCGGCGAGGACCTTCGCGCGGGGCGCGTCCGCCTGGCGGGCGTACGTCTCGAGGGCGGGGACGAGCGCGAGGAACTCCCCGAGCGAGTCCCAGCGCAGGTGGCCCTCCTCCACGAACTGCTGCACGTGCTTGGGTGCGGAGCCGCCGGCGCCGGTCTCGAACAGGCCGCCGCCGTTCATGAGCGGCACGATGCTGAGCATCTTCGCGCTCGTGCCGACCTCGAGGATGGGGAACAGGTCGGTGAGGTAGTCGCGCAGGACGTTGCCGGTCACCGCAATCGTGTCCTCGCCCGCGCGGAGCCGCGCGACGGTGTGGCGGGTCGCTTCGGTCGGCGCGAGGACGCGGAGGTCCAGCCCGGTGGTGTCGAGGGCGTCCAGCTCCCGCTCGACCTTGCGGAGGAGTTCCGCGTCGTGGGGGCGGGTGGCGTCGAGCCAGAAGACGGCGGGGGTGGCGCTCTCGCGGGCGCGGCGGACGGCGAGGCGGACCCAGTCGCGGACCGGGGCGTCCTGCGTGCGGCACATCCGCCACAGGTCGCCGGCCTTAACCGGGCGCTCGAGGAGCGTCGCGCCGTCGGAGCCGACGACGCGGATCGTGCCGGGCGCGTCGGCGACGAAGGTGGTGTCGTGCGAGCCGTACTCCTCGGCCTTCTTCGCCATCAACCCGACGTTGGGGACCGACCCCATGGTGGTGGGGTCGTACGCGCCGTTCGCCTTGCAGTCGTCGATGACCGCCTGGTAGACGCCGGCGTAGGAGCCGTCGGGGATGACGAACTTCGCGTCGTGCATCGCGCCGTCGGGCCCCCACATGCGGCCCGAGGCGCGGATGGCGGCGGGCATGCTGGCGTCGATGATGACGTCGCTGGGGACGTGCAGGTTCGTGATGCCGCGGTCGCTGTCGACCATCGCGAGGGCGGGGCCCTCGGCGAGGGCGGCGTCGAGGTCGGCGCGGACCTGCGCGCGTTCGTCGTCGCTCAGCGTCTCGAGGCGCGCTTCGAGGGTCGCGAGGCCCGCCTCGGGCGTCACGCCGAGCCGTTCGAACGTCGCGGCGTGCCGCTCGAAGACCGGCGCGAAGAAGCGCTCGACCGCGGCCCCGAAGAGGATCGGGTCGCTGACCTTCATCATGGTGGCCTTCAGGTGGACGCTGAACAGGACGCCGCGCGCCCTGGCGTCGGCGATCTCGCGGTCGAGGAACGCCTCGAGCTTCGCGCGGTCCATCGTCGCGGCGTCGATCACGTCCCCCTCGGCCAGCGGGACGCCGGCCTTCAGGGTGCGGACCGTCCCGTCGGGCGCGACGTGCTCGATGCGCGCCTCGCCGGCGGCGTCGGCGGCGAGGGTGGTCGACACCTCGCTGCTGCGGAGGTCGCCGTCGCCCATCGTCGCGACGTGCGACGCGGAGTCGGGACTCCACGCCCCCATCGAGTGGGGGTGCGCACGGGCGTACGCCTTGACCGACGCGGGGGCGCGGCGGTCGCTGTTGCCCTCGCGCAGGACGGGGTTGACGGCGCTGCCCTTGACGCGGTCGTAGCGGGCCTTGACGTCGCGTTCGTCGTCGGTCGCCGGGTCGTGCGGGTAGGGGGGCAGGGGGTACCCCTGGGCCTGGAGTTCGGCGATGGCGGCCTCGAGCTGCGGCATCGACGCGCTGATGTTGGGGAGTTTGACGATGTTCGCGTCCGGCGTCTTCGCCAGCTCGCCGAGGTAGGCGAGGTCGTCCTCGATGCGACGGTCGGGCGGGAGGCGGTCGGCGAACTGCGCCAGGATCCGGCCCGCGAGGGAGATGTCGCGGCTCTCGACGCGGACGCCGGCGGGGGCGGCGAACGCCTCGACGATCGGTTGCAGCGACCCGCTGGCGAGGGCGGGCGCCTCGTCGACGAGGGTGTAGATCAGGGCGGGGCGGTCGCGGTGGGCGTCGGGGTCGGCCATGGGGATCCTCTCCGGGGCGGGGCGTCGGGCGGGGCGTCGGGTGGGGCGGCGCGGGGGAGCGCGCGAGA
>JAVLCF010000181.1 GCA_031581195.1 Trueperaceae bacterium
GCCAGCGGCGTCGCGCAGGTGGTGCTGCGCAGCAGCACCGTGGAGGGCACGGCGACGGTGACGGCGTCCTGCCCGGGCGACTGCACCGAGACGGCGAGCGTGACGTTCGCGCCCGGCTTGGCGAACGTGACGGTCGATCCCGACGCGGACGGCGCGTGGGTGTCGTTCGATGCGTTGCCGGAGAGCGTGACCGGCCTGCAAGTGAAGATCTCGCCGTCCGATACCTGGACGACGGTGTCCGTCACCGACCTCGCGCCTCCGGTCCGCATCGGTGGCGCGGCGTTCGAGACGGGGGAGCCCGTCACGTTCGAGGTGCGTGCGGTGGTGGGCGGCGAAGGCCTGCCCGCGGTGGGTCCGTTCACCGTCACGCCGAGCGCCCCCGCCGCGCCCGACGTCGCGCCGAGCGTCGATTCCGAACCGGTCGTCACCGACGTCGATCGCTCACAACCCGGGGAGACGCGCGTGACGTTCGAGCAGGCGTTGACGTTCGGGGAGGACGGCCCGCCCGAGAAGCTCTACCTGATCCCGCAGTCCCTCGAGCCCGTCGCCGCGCAGGCGGTGGGTGCGACGCAGGCCGAGAACGTCGAGATCGTGATCGTGGATTCGGCCAGCGGGGACGTGCTCGAGCTCGAGGACCGCGGCATTTGGGTGTGGGAGAACATCGAGACCGACGACGCCGGGACGGCCAGCCTGTCCGTCCAGGTGCGCGTCGTGGAGGGGAACTGATGAACACGACCAACCGTCCGTTCTGGATCGTCCTGATCGTCGCGCTCGCGCTCACCCTGTCGGGCTGTGGCCTGCTGGGGGGCGACGAGACGGCGAACGCCCCGGCGATGGAGTCGGTGAGCGTCACGTTGTGCGCCTCGGAGGTGCCGGAGGTGCGTGAGGGTGGCGCGACGTGCATCGATTTCGAGGCGGAGTACGCCGCGGAAGCGCCGGAGGCGGATTCCGGCTACTGAGCTTCCCCAACCCTCACGCTGGACGGGGAGCGGCCTTCGGGCCGCTCCCCGCTTCGTGATGGGGGCGTCGGGGTTGAGGTCGCGCCGCGTGGGCGCGGGGAGAGGTCGTTACGTGCGGTAGGTCGGTTCGGGCGTCGCGTCGCCCGGCGTGGGGCCGCTCAGGGCGTCGAGTTCGCGTTCGAGGCGGCGGGCGAGGTCGGGGTACCCGAACGCCCGCAGTTTCTCCGCGGTGACGCGGGCGGGCAGCGCGAGGCGGCCGACGTCGCGGACGCCGCCGTCGGCGGAGGCGGCGTCGATCCACTCCCACACCGTCGACGCGACGATCGCGTCGGCGCCGGTCGCCGCGGCGGTGTGGACGACCCCCAGAAGAGCCCCGAGCCGTCCGTGCAGGTCCCCGAGGGCCCGCAGGTGGCCGGCGCCCGCCCGGTACGCCTCGAGCGCCTCCTCGGGCCGGCCCGCTTCGGTGAGGGCGTGCCCGCGGTTGACGAGGGCGGCGGCGGCGACCCACGGTTCGCCGCCCTCGCGGGCGACGTCGTGCACCTGCCGGAACTTCGTGGCGGCGTCCGCGAAGGCGTTCGACATGCCGTCGACGACCGCGAGGTTGTTCAGGGACGAGGCGATGCGGCGGGCGTCGCCCTCCACCTCCCGCAACGCCAAGCCCGCCTCGTACGCGGCGCGGGCGCGGTCGAGCGCGCCGGCCTTCAGGTGCAGCGACCCGCGGGCGTTCTCCGCGTCGGACCGCACGAGCCGGTCGACGGCCCCGCCGTGGGCCTTGAGGAGGCGCTCGAGGCGTTCGAGGGCGGAGGGGACGCGGTTCGCCATGTCGTGGAAGCGCCAGGCGGACGCCGCGATCCGGAGGGCGTCCGCCCCGCGGTCGTGCGCCTCCAGGTGCGCGAGGGCGGCGTCGACGTCGTCGAGGAGCGCTTCGAGCCGCGCGAACGTGCGTTGCTGGTCGTGCCCCAACGCGTCGGCTTCGGCGCGGGCGACGACGTCGTCGATCCAGGCGGCGTGCGCGTCGCGGAGCCCCCGGACCGCTGCGGCGTCGAGGCCCTCGAAGGCGTCGCGTTCGCCCGCCAGGACGCGTTCGTGTTCGCACCGCACCCACGTCCGGACGCCACCGGCGACCTGCACGGTGGCGTGCGCCCCGACGCCGGGCGCGTGCTCGAGCAGGTGGTGGCCCTGCAGCGTGCGTACGTCCCGCGCGAGGCGTGCCTCCGACAGGCCGGTGACGCGGCGGATGGCGTGCCGATCGACGGGACCGTGGAACGCCCCCAGCGTCGCGAGGGTGGCGCGCGGCTCGTCCGGCAGCAGCCGCACGACCGGGCGGAACACCTCGACGAGGCCGGGGGCGTCCGCGACGTCGCTCGTCGCGTCGCACGCGCCGGGCGGGGCGAGGGGCGCGAGGGCCTCGAGGCCCTCGCGCGCCAGGAGCGCCCCGAGGTGTACGAGGGTGAGGGGGTGCCCGCCGCTCCGCTCGACCGCGACCCGGACGCGCGGGTCGCGCCCCAGGTCGCGGGGCGGCGTCGCGCCCGCGGCGCGCGTCGCGCGGAGCAGCACGTCGGTCGCAGGGTCGGGCCGCCCGACCCGGTCGGGGCCCGGCGCGCGCACCGGCAGCCCGCGGACCGGAATGCGGGCGGCGGGAACGTCGTCGACGGGGCCGCGCCCGGTCGCGAGGAGCGACAGGGTCGGGTGGCGCTCCAGGACGCCGGGCACGACGTCCGCCAACCAGGCGAGGTGGGGGACGTCGTCGACGAACAGCAGCGCCGGCGCGTCGCCCGCGTCGCCCGCGTCGGGCTCGTGCGCGCGCAACGCCCGCGCGAGCGCGTCGGGCGTCCGCACGT
>JAVLCF010000182.1 GCA_031581195.1 Trueperaceae bacterium
GTTCGGGAGCGGCGCATGAGCTTCGGTCCCGGAAGCCTCGTGCGGGCCCGCGGCCGCGATTGGATCGTCCAGGCCGGATCGACCGACGACTACCTCCTCTTGCACCCGCTGGGTGGGCGCGACGAGGAGGCCACCGGCCTCGCCCTCGACGTCGAACCGGTCGAGGAGGCGACGTTCGCGCTCCCCACCGCCGATCACCTCGGGGACGCCGCCCGCGCCGGCCTGCTGCGCGACGCGGCGCGCCTGTCGTTCCGCTCCGCCGCCGGCCCGTTCCGGTCGTTCGGCCGGATCGCGGTCGAGCCACGCCCCTACCAGCTGGTCCCGCTGTTGATGGCTCTGAAGCTCGACCCGGTGCGGCTCCTCATCGCCGACGACGTCGGGGTTGGCAAGACCATCGAGGCGCTGTTGATCGCGCGGGAGTTGCTCGATCGCGGCGAGATCCGCCGCTTCACCGTCCTCACCCCTCCGCACCTCGCGGAGCAGTGGCAGCGGGAGCTTCGCGACGGATTCCACGTCGACGCCACCCTGGTCCTCGCGAGCACGGCGCGGTCGCTGGACCGCGACCTCGGGCATGCGGAGAGCATCTTCGATCGCCACCCGTTCACGGTCGTCAGCACCGACTTCATCAAGACCGACGCGCGCCGCCAGGAGTTCCAACGCACCGCACCGGAACTGGTGATCGTCGACGAGGCCCATACCAGCGCCGACCCGGGCCACGGGCGAAAGAGTCAACACCAACGCCACCGGCTCCTGGCAGGCCTCGCGGCCGACGAGGCCCGCCACCTCCTCCTCGTGACCGCCACCCCCCACTCGGGGAACGAGGACGCCTTCCGTTCCCTCCTCGGACTCCTCGATCCGGCGTTCCGGGACCTGCCCGACGACCTCCAAGGGCCCGACAACGAGCCGGTCCGGCGGCACGTGGCGAAGCACTTCGTGCAACGCAAGCGCGGCGACGTCCGCGCCTACCTCGACGCCCAGACCGACTTCCCCGATCGCGACGACGCCGACGTCCCGTACGCCCTCCACCCCGACGCGAAGGCGCTCTTCCACGACGTCTTGGCGTGGGCTCGCGGGGAGCTCGGTCGGGACGAGGCCGCGCACCGTCGGCGCGTGCGCTGGTGGGCGACCCTCGGGCTTCTCCGCGCCCTCGCGAGCAGTCCCGCGGCGGCCGCCAGCACCCTCCGGAACCGCGCCGCACCCGCCGACACCGACACGCCGGCGGAGGCCGACGCGGTCGGCCGCCGCACGGTGTTCGACGAGGTCGAGGAGGAATCCACCGAGGGGGTCGACGTCACGCCCGGAGGCCAGGTGGACGGCAACGACGCCGACGCCGAAAGCCGCCGAACGCTCCGAACCTTCGCGGAACGCGCCGATGCCCTCCGAGGCGCAAAGGACGCGAAGCTGTCGACGCTGGTCGAGCAGCTCCGGTCCCTCCTCGACGCGGGGCGCGCGCCGATCGTCTTCTGTCGCTTCATCGAGACCGCGGAGTACGTCGCCGACCACCTCCGCACGCAGCTCCCCGGCACGGAGGTCACCGCCGTCACGGGCACCCTCGCCCCCGCCGAGCGCGAAGCGCGGGTCCTGGACCTGACCGAACACGAACGCCGCACTCTGGTCGCCACCGACTGTTTGAGCGAGGGGATCAACCTACAGCGCGGGTTCGACGCGGTCGTGCATTACGACCTGTCGTGGAACCCGACGCGACACGAGCAGCGCGAAGGCCGCGTCGATCGCTACGGCCAGGCCCGAGACACGGTCGCGGTCCGCACCCTGTACGGGCGCGACAACCAGATCGACGGGGTGGTGCTGGACGTCCTGATCCGCAAACACAAGAACATCCGCAACAGCCTCGGGATCAGCGTGCCCGTGCCCGCCCAGGGCGACGACGTCGTCGACGCGATCTTCGAGGGGCTGCTGTTGCGCGACCAGACCAGCACGCAGGAGGCCCTGTTCGAGGACCTCGAGGCGTACGTCCGCCCGAAGGCCGCGCAGCTGGACGACCGCTGGGAGGCGGCCGCCGACCGCGAACGCACCAGCCGCACGATGTTCGCGCAGCGCCGCATCCACGTCGGCGACGTCGCCCGCGAACTCGAGGCCGCCCAGCGCGCCACCGGAGGGGGGACCGTCCGACGCTTCGTCGAGCGCGCCGTTCCCCTGCACGGCGGGCACGTTGCCCCCACGCGCACGGGCGCGAGCCGTCTCGCCCTCCGCGATCTCCACCGCGACCTTCGCGAGAGCCTGCCGATGCCGAACGACGCCGACGCGCTCGACGTCCGCTACGAGGCGCCCGTCCACCCGCACGAGTCGCTCTTGACGCGCACGCACCCCGTCACCGAAGCGCTCGCCAGCTACGTATTGGATGCGGCCCTGGATCCCGACCACGACCCCGACGCGGTCGCGGCCGCGCGGTCCGGCGTCATGCGGACCGACGCCGTACGGCAGCGCACGACGCTGTTGCTGGTCCGCCTGCGCTACCACCTCACGACCCGGAAGGGGCGCGGCGACGGAGCCCGCACGTGGCGGACCCTCGCCGAGGAGACGCTGCCGCTGGCGTTCTCCGGTGCGCCGGACGGGGATGGACCCGTCGCCTGGTGGGACGACGACGCCACCGAGGCGCTCCTGGACGCCACGCCCGACGCCAACGTCGCGCCGGACCAGGCCCGACGGCAGTTGGAGCGCATGCTCGAGCACGTCCCCGACCTGTTGAAGGCCCTCGAGACGGTCGCGGAGGGGCGGGCGGAGGCGTTGCGTGACGCGCACGCCCGCGTGCGCGACGCCGCCCGCGCC
>JAVLCF010000183.1 GCA_031581195.1 Trueperaceae bacterium
CGCGAGCGGGGTGTCCGCGCCCGGGGGGCGGGGACGGTCCGCGCGGGGGCACGCGGCGCGTGGGTCACTCCCACTCGATGGTGCCGGGCGGTTTGCTGGTGACGTCGTACACGACGCGGTTCACCTCGGGCACCTGTCCGACGATACGGTTGCTGATCTCGGCCAGGACGTCGTGCGGGATGCGGGCCCAGTCGGCGGTCATGCCGTCGACGCTGGTGACGGCGCGCAGCGCGACCGTGTGCAGGTACGTCCGGTCGTCGCCCATCACGCCGACCGACTGCAGCGGCGTCAACACCGCCAACGCCTGCCAGATCTCGTCGTACTGGCCGGTCTCCCGGAGGGTGCGCACGAACACGTCGTCGACGCGGCGGAGGACCTCCAGGCGGGGTTCGGTGACCTCCCCGAGGATGCGGATCGCGAGGCCGGGCCCGGGGAAGGGGTGGCGGTCGCGGATCGTCTTCGGGAGGCCCAGGGTGGTGGCGACCTCCCGCACCTCGTCCTTAAACAACGTCCGGAACGGCTCGAGCAACGAAAAGCGGAGGCGTTCGGGGAGCCCCCCGACGTTGTGGTGCGACTTGATGGTGGCCGCCCCCTCGCCGCCGGCCGACTCGATGACGTCGGGATACAGCGTGCCCTGCGCCAGGAAGTCGATCGGGCCGTGCTCCGCTTCGAGGCGTTTCGCTTCCGCCTCGAAGACGTCGATGAACGTCGCGCCGATCGCCTTGCGTTTCGCTTCGGGGTCGGTGACGCCCGCCAGCGCCTCCAGGAAGCGCGCGCGGGCGTCGACGACCGTGAGCGGCACCCCGAGGCCGCGCAGGGCGTGACTCACCTCGTCGACCTCGCCCATGCGAAGCAGGCCGGTGTCGACGAACACCGCCTCGAGCCGGTCGCCGAGCGCTTCGTGCAGCAGCACGCCCAGCGTGCTGCTGTCGACGCCGCCGGAGATCCCCAGCAGGACGCGCCCGTCGCCGACCGCGTCGCGGACCTCGTCGACGGCGGCGTCCACGATGGCGCGCGGGGTCCAGTCCCGCGCGACCCCGGTCCGCTCCACGAACCGCTCGAGGAGCGCCAGGCCCTTGGGGGTGTGGCGCACCTCGGGGTGGAACTGCAGGGCGTACAGGCCGCGCGCGTCGTCCTCCATCGCGGCGACCTCGGTGTCGGCGGTCGCGGCGGTGACGGTGAACCCGTCGGGCGGACGCACGACGCTGTCGCCGTGACTCATCCAGGCGGTGAACGGCCCGTGCACCCCGTCGAACAGGGTGCCGTCGTAGTGCGTCAGGTCGGCCTTGCCGTACTCGCGGACGGAGCTGGCGCGCACCTCGCCCCCCAGGTCGCGGGCGACGAGCTGCATGCCGTAACAGATCGCCAGGGTCGGAAGCCCGAGGTCCAGCAGGCCGTCGGGCAGGCCCGGCGCGCCGGCGTCGGTGACGCTCTGCGGTCCGCCCGACAGCACGAGGCCGGCCGGGTCGTGCGCGCGGACGTCCGCCACCGTGGCGGTGGGCGGCACGATGACGCTGAACACGTCCAGCTCGCGGAGGCGGCGGGCGATGAGGCGGGTGTACTGCGATCCGTAATCGACGACGACGAGGCTGCGTCCCACGCCGGCGAGGATACCCGCCCGACCGGCGCGCGGCGCCGGACCGGCGGCGGGCGTGTCGGCCGGGGTCGCCCACCGAACCGTGGGGCCTGCTACGTTGCGCCGCATGAGCCTCAGCGAAGACGCCGTGCTGCGCGCGCTCGGCACGGTCCAGGATCCGGAACTCCACCAAGACCTCGTTTCCCTCGGCATGGTCGGGCACGTCGCCCTCGACGGGGGCGACGTGCACGTCAAGGTCGACCTCACGACGCCCGCCTGCCCGATGAAGGCGCAGATCGAGAACGACGTCAAGGAGGCGGTCGGCGCGATCGACGGCGTCGAGCGCATCCACCTCGAGTTCGGGGCGCAGGTGCGCGACGGCGGGACGCCCTCCATGCCGGGCGTGAAGCACGTCATCGCGGTCGGGTCCGGCAAGGGTGGGGTCGGCAAGTCGACGGTCGCCGCGAACCTCGCGGCGAGCCTCGCGCTCGAGGGCGCGTCCGTCGGCCTGCTCGACGCGGACATCTACGGGCCGTCGCAAGCGAAGATGTTTCACGTCGAGGGCAAACGCCTCATGGCGGACGACGAGAAGAACATCCTGCCGTTGCGGGCGCACGGCATCAAGATCATCAGCGTCGCGAACCTCGTGGAGGACGGTCAGGCGCTCACGTGGCGCGGTCCGATCCTGCACGGCACGCTGCAGCAGATGCTGCAGCAGACCGTCTGGGGGGACCTGGACTACATGATCGTCGACCTGCCGCCCGGGACGGGCGACGTGCAGTTGTCGCTCACGCAGTTGGCGACGGTCTCGGGCGCCGTGCTGGTGACGACGCCGCAGGAGATGTCGCTCGTGGACGTCCGGCGCGCCCACACGATGATGAAGAAGACGCACGTGCCGGTGTTGGGGGTCGTGGAGAACATGTCCTGGTACGCGCTGCCGGACGGGACGCGCGACTACATCTTCGGCGAGGGCGCCGCGCAGGCGTGGGCGGACGAGGAGAACGTCCCGGTGCTGGGGCAGGTGCCGATCTCGCGTCGTTTGCGGGAGTCGGGGGACGAAGGGGCTCCGCTGGTGCTGTCCGATCCCGACGGTGAACAGGCGCAGGCGTTCCGTCACGCCGCGCGGGCGTTGGCGGGGCAGGTGTCCATCCAAGCGTTGAACACGCTGCCGATGGTCTGAGGG
>JAVLCF010000184.1 GCA_031581195.1 Trueperaceae bacterium
GCACCTTCCGCGCCCGCGTCGAGCTTCGCGGTTCGGCTCCCGCGACCGACACGGGCTGTCGCGGCGTCCGACTTCAGGTGTTCGGGGAGGGGGGTGGCTCGGCCTGCGGTCCGATCGAGCCTTCGCCCACCTGGCAGCGGGCGTCGGTGACGTGGACCGTGCCACCGAACGCCACGTCGCGCACGGTACGCCTTCTCCTTCACGGCTTCGCGGGCGGCACCCTCGACGTGCGGAACGCGACCCTGGCGGAGGTCGGCGCCGACGGGACCGTGCGGCCCCTCGAGCCGCTCGTGCCCCAGGGCATGGGGGCGGAGTTCACGTGGCAGTCGGACGCCACGTCCGGCTCGAGGCACGCGGTCTGGACCCTCTCCGACGGGGCGTCGCAACCGACGATCGCTGTTCCCGAGGCGGCGAGGGTGCCCGGGAGCCGTTGGACCCTCACGCTGCGCCCCGCACCCGGTACCGCGTTCGCCGTCGGGAACGTGTCCTGGTCCGGTGCCGCCCCGAATCCGGTCCGTCCGTCGCTTCGCCCCGGCCTGCTGGCGGGACACGCCAACACGTTGGGGCACGGCGCCGCGATCGCCGCCGTCACCGGCATGACCCTTGCCGCGACCGCATCCTGGCCGTTCCTCGGGTCCGCGGCCGGCGGGGCGGCGGTCGTCCTCCTCACCGGGGGGCGCGCCGCGACGGCGGCGTTCCTCGTGGGCGCGCTCGTCCTGCTCGCCCTCCGGTCCCTGCAGGCCAAGCGCCCAGGCCTCGCCTGGGCGTCGTTCGCCGCCGTCGCGGGGGCCGGCGTCGCGCTGTTCCTGGCGCGCGACGCGCTCCCCTTCAACGTCGGGGGGCTGGGGGAACGCGTCGCGATTTGGCGGGGGGCGTGGGACGCGTTCCTCGCGCACCCGTGGACCGGGCTCGTGGGTGGGGGCCACACGTTCCTCGAAGGGTGGGACCGGTTCGGAACGACCGGGGAACGGGTGACGCATGCGCACCACCAGCTTCTGGATCTGCTGGCCCGCTACGGGGTGCTGGGGGGCGCCGCCGGGCTCGCCTGGTTCGTCGCCAGCGGCGCCGTACTCCTACGCCGTCGTCACGCCCAGCGGCTCGCCGTTCTCGCGTCGCTCCTCGTCGTCACGACGTTCGACACGACGCTCCTGAGCGCCTTCGTCCTGTTCCCTTGGGTCATGCTCCTCGTCGCACGCGAGGACGGAGAGGACGGATCGTGAGGCGGCACGCCAGCGGGGCCAGCGTCCCCGCGACGCTGCGAGCGGGCGCCAAGCGACTCGCCGTCGTGCCGGCACAGGCCTGGCGCTGGAAGTGGCACCTCGACGCCCGGCACCTCCCGCTCACGGCGGCGCACCGCACCCTGTACGCCACGATCCACCGCGTCACGTTCCGGCGGTTCCTTCGCTTCCCGAACCTTCGCTCCCCTGCGACGTTCAACGACCGGATCCAGTGGCTGAAGCTCTTCGACCAATCGCCGGACGTCATCGAAGGCAGCGACAAGCTGCGCGCCAAGGACCGCATCCGCGCGGTGCTGGGCGACGGGTACGTGCCCGCGACGCTGGCGACGGGCCGATCCCTGCGCGACATCGATCTCGCGAGCCTCCCGAACCGGTTCGTCCTCAAGACCACGCACGACTCCGGGTCCGTGGTGCTGGTGCGCGACAAGCGGTCGTTCGACGCCGACGCCGCCGCACGAACCCTCGACGCCGCCCTCGCGACGCGGTACGGCGCGGACAAGGGGGAGTGGCACTACCGGTGGATCGAACCTCGCGTGTTCGCCGAAGCCTGGGTGGACGCCGCGGGGGACGCGCGCCCGGCGGACTACAAGTTCCACTGCGTGGATGGGACGGTCGCGTTCCTGCAGTACATCGACGGGCGCGACGCCACGCCCCACGAATCGCTCGCCGATCGCGACGGAAGGCCCCTCCCCGAACACCTCGATCCCGCGCTCGGGCAGGGCCCACCGTTTCGCAAGCCGGACGCTTGGAACGACCTCGTCGAGGTCGCCGAGGCGCTCGCCGACGGCCACAAGTACGTCCGCGTCGATCTCTACCTTTCGCACGGCCGCGTGGTCGTGGGGGAACTGACGTTCCATCCGCGAGCGGGGTTCTACCCCGGTCCCGGCCAACGGGCCCTCGGCCGTTTCATGACGTTCGACGTCACGACCTTCCGGCCGCCGGTGACCTCCGTCCCGGAGTCGTGATGCCCAGCCGGTCGGGTGCCCCGAGGAGGCTCTCTCCACGCGCACGCATGCGCTCCGTAGCGCCCACCCCCGCGCGGTACAGTCCCAGGGAATCCCGATGACGTCGCGACGCGCCCCCCACCGCTCCGCCGCCTTCCTGGCCGGCGTCGCGGTCTCGCTCCTCCCCGCCCTCGGACCGATCGGCGCGGCCGTCCTCCTGCTGGCCCGCGGCCTCCGGCTCCGGCGGGGGGACGGTCTGTGGGCCGCCGCCGCCGTCCTCCTCGCCGCGCCGGCGCTCGTGCGCGGCGACCCGGTGGCCGCCCTCGTGGCGGCCGGGACGGTGGTCGGACCGTGGGTCGTCTACCGCACCTTCGCGGAACTCGGTCGGAGGGACGCCCCCGGCCAGGCGCCCCCCACGACTCCGGAGGCGGCGCCGGGCACTCCGGCGATCCGGCCGGCGCTCGCCGCCGGCCTCCTCGTCGGGCTGGCGGGCGTCGTGATCGGCGGGTTCCTGAACGCGGTGGAGGGCCTGCAGTTCGGGGTGTCGCGGACCGTCGC
>JAVLCF010000185.1 GCA_031581195.1 Trueperaceae bacterium
TGTTCAGCGACACGCCACTCGCGAACTACCAAGAACTGCTCGCTCGCTTCCACTTTGGAAGGTATCTTGCGAACTCCGCCTTCATCTCCACCACCGCCGCCCTTGGGCAACTCGTCACCTGCTCGCTCGCGGGATTCGCATTCGCACGCCTGACGTTCCGGGGGAGCCGCCTGCTCTTTGCCTCGGTGTTGCTGACGATGCTCGTTCCCGTGGAGGTGACCATCATTCCTGAATTCCTGTTGATGGTCGAGCTGGGTTGGCTCGATACGTATTTGCCGCTCATCGTTCCGTCACTGATGGTTGGGGCCTTCGGCACATTCCTCCTCACCGAATTCTTCAAGACCGTCCCTCGTGACCTGGAGGATGCAGCAACGCTCGATGGGGCCGGCGTGTTCGGCGTGTACTGGCACGTGTTCCTTCCCGCTGCACGTCCCGCCCTTGCAAGCTTGTTCGTGATTGCCTTCATCACGAACTGGAACGAGCTCTTGCGCGCCGTGTTGTACGTCTCGAAGTCCGACCTGCGAACCGTGCCACTCGGCCTCACGGCGCTGCAAGGCCAATACGAGTCAAGTTGGACGCTGTTGATGGCTGGGTCGGTGTTATCGGTTCTACCGATGATTCTCGTGTACTTGCTGGCTCAACGGCACATCGTCCGCGGCTTCGTCACGTCGGGCTTGAAGTGACGAGGGTGACCACGCCGCGCGTCGAGCTGCTCGACATCCACAGGTCGTACCCGGCGAGCGTGCCCCCGGCATGGTGAACGTCCAGATCAAGGCGCGCCCTGTTCCATCGGGCGGTTGGGTCACGGCACTGACGTTTGCGGCGACCACCGTGACACCGATGCGCGTGCGCGACCGCGCACCCATTCGCGCATCGGAGTACGCGCATCACCTCGCGGCGCTCGCAGGGCGAGCCGTAACCGTGACGAGCCTTCCGCCCACCCATTTGCCCGCCCCGGCGCGGGCGCGGGATGCGGCATTCGAGCTGACGGGCGCGCACGTTACATCGCTCCGTTCGCTTCTGCGCGCCGCCTTGGCAGCGGGAAGCAGCGCGCCCACCGATTTGCAGGAACTGGTTCATCGTGCACGTGCACGTGGCCTCGTGTACGTGGATGCGCGGGACGGCCAGGGTACGCGGGTGGCTCCCGATGACCCTGAGAACGTTGAGCACATATGGCTGGGGTCGGTCGGGTCGCTGCGCACCGTCGCGCGGTACGTCCCCAACGCCATTCTGGTGAATGGTCATTACTTCACCATCACACCTCCTGAGCAACCCAGCCCTCATGGCGCACTCGGAGACCCGGTTGGATTGCATGCCTCGAACGGTGTCCTGCACACGGCTGCCACATCCCCACGTGCGGCACTCCTGCGTACGCGCAACGGCTGGAAGGTGCGCATCGTGGGGCTCGACGACGTAGCGACGACGCTGCCGTGCATGCCCGCGAGCGTGACGCCCGTCACGCGCTATGCACGCACGCCACGGCACCCCACACGGGTACGCACGCCTCGAAGCGAAGGTGTTCTCGACGTCGCCATCGTCGACCGGACCGTGGTGGGGATGCATCCATCCGGCGGCGCGAGCATTCCTCCTACCGGCTTCGTCCTCCGGTTCGGCGAGCGCTTGCCCGACGAGACGCGCAGCGCGGTGGAACGCGGCGTACCCGTTCGGCATACCGTCTTGGGTTTCGAGGACGAGGATGTTCTGGCGGCAGTCCAGGGTGGCCCCCTGCTTGTGGATCATGGAAGGGTCGTCGACGTTGGCGCCGCACTCGTCGCCGAGAACTTCGCGCCAACGGAGACGCCGGCCTCGCCGGTACCGAGCGTGTTCCCCGCCGATGCGGACGTGACGCGCGCAGCGCGTCTCGCCGTCGGGGTACGAGCGGACGGTTCGCTCGTCGTCGTTGCCGTGCAAGGACGTTCCTCACGCGACTTCGACGTGCCGGAGGAGGACCGAGGCGCGACGCTGCTTGACATGGCTGCGCTTCTGGTCGAGGAGGGGGCGGTTCACGGATTGAATCTCGATGGAGGTGGTTCCGTACAAGCCTTCGCAGGTTCAGGAAGCGTGATCGAGGGGGCCGATCGTCGGACGCATGCACACGCGCGGTACGACCGACCCGTCCCCACGGGATTGGCGTTCACATGACATGCACGACCCGTTTCGATCTCAATGGCGTGTCGATCGCCCACCCGCTCGAGGCGTGCGCGGATCCCCGGCCCCGCGTGCGCCTGCGGGCCGCGGCAATGGCATCGCATCTCCCCGGACGGGCTCCGCATCTTCTCGATCAAGGCGTGAATGGAGCGGCAACGCACCGACCGGTGGGTGGGCGAGTACGACGGGGACGACGCGTACAGCGTGGCCGTAATGTCGTGCGGGGCCGCGACCGCATCGGACGTGGCGGACGGGCGGATTCCAACGACCAAAGTGCGGCCGACATCGTACGGCTACCCGGCGCCGGTGGGACTCTCGCCGCGGGCAACTCGGACGGCGTGCGCCGGATTTCGTTGGCAAACGGGTCTGCGCGTGAGCCGGCGTCGCCGCTTGCGGCGTTTGGCATCCTTCCCTTGCTCGGCAATGGGCGCTCGCCGATTCGGCCGGGTTTTGCAAACCCCGACCCGAGGATCTTCGCGGCGGCGGAGGAGTTGGTGACACCCGTGGGAGATGCGCGCACACCCGACGTGCTCGTGGCGAGTATCGCAAGCATCCGAGCGATTCGGCTGGCGCCCCGCGCCGATCAGGCTG
>JAVLCF010000186.1 GCA_031581195.1 Trueperaceae bacterium
GCTCCCCGGCGCTCACGGCGTGCGCCCCGGGGCCGCCGCCTCGTCGTCGTCCGGCCAGGGGCGCTCCCGGCCGGCGTACAGGAAGCCCGCCTCGGCCCCGTCGCCGGCGTTGCGGCCGGACAGGTCGCGCGGGAGGTAGGTCACGGCTCCGTCGTCGCCGACGGTGCGCACGACCGTGTGGAACTCGTGCCCGCACGTGCGGCAGAACGAGAGCGGCAACAGCACCGCCTCACGGTCGCGGCCGGGGGCGAACCGTTGCGCGTCGAGGGTGACGTGTCGTTCGT
Organism: Trueperaceae bacterium; assembly: GCA_031581195.1. Lineage (NCBI taxonomy): Bacteria > Thermotogati > Deinococcota > Deinococci > Trueperales > Trueperaceae > Trueperaceae bacterium. The sequence continues at coordinate 285 of JAVLCF010000186.1, forward strand.
CGGGCGCGTCGAGGGTCGCGTATATCGCGTCGCCCTTCGAGAGGAACTGGTGCAGCCGAAAGGCGAACAGCGGGCGACCGGAGGCGTCACGCATCTCGCTCGCGCGCAGGAGGAGGGTACGGACGGCGTGGCGGACCTGAGGCTTCTCCAGCCCGAGGGCGGCGGCGAGGTCGGCGGCGGCGCCGTCGGGTCCCTCGAGCCGCTTGGGTTCGGCCCGGATCATGCGTCCGGTCTCCGGTTCGCGCGCCACCCCGAACGTCGTTTCGACCCACGACGCCAACGGGGAGCGGGCGACGTCCTCGTAGGGGCGCCGTACGAGGGCCTCGACGTCCTCGACGTCGCGGCGCAGCGCTTCCGCCGTCGGGGCGTCCGCGAGATCGATTTCGGGCGTGACGCGCTCCAGCGTTTCCCCCACCACGTGGTCCGCCGTCACCTCCACCCCGAACAGGCGGGTGGCGACCTCCGCCACCGTGCGTTGCCGGTCGGCGTAGGTCCCTTCGCTGGCCATGGTGGCGGACGTCCCGATGCACTGCAGGTTCGTCGCGCCCAGGCGCTCCCGGACGCGGCGCACCAGCATGGCGACGTCCGCCCCCTGACGACCTCGGTAGGTGTGGAGCTCGTCGAGCACGAGGAAGCGGAGGTTCGTCGCGGCGTTCACGAGCTTGTGCTCCTGGGGGCGCGTCAGGATGAGCTCCAGCATCACGTAGTTGGTCAGCAGGACGTCGGGCGGGTTCTCGACGATCGCGCGCTTTTCGTCCTCGCCCTCCTGACCCGTATAGCGGGCGAAGGTCACCGGGGGTTCGTCGCCGTAGCCGTACCCGAGGAACTTCTCAAGCTCCCCCATTTGGCTGTTCGCCAGCGCGTTCATGGGGTAGACGACGATCGCGCGCGTTCCGCGGCCCGACCCGGCTCGCAGGACCTCGTCGACGATGGGGATCATGTAGGTGAGGCTCTTGCCCGATCCCGTGCCGGTCGTCACGACGTACGGGTGCCCGTCGTGGGCGATGCGGAGCGCCTCGACCTGGTGCCGGTGCGCGACGAGGGGACGACCGACGGGGTCGTCCGGGTCCTTGCCGACGCGGAACACGTCGCGCGTGGCGGGGAGAAGCGTGCCGTCCTCGACGAGGGCGTCGAGGGGCCCACCCGGCGCGTACGCCGGATTCAGTTGGACGAGCGGTTGCGGCCACAAGTGCCCTTCCTCGAGGGCGCCGTCGACCGTCGCGCGAATGCGCTCGTCGGAGATGTGGATGAAGGAGCGGACGTAGTCGGCGTAGTCGCCGACGAGCGCGTTGCGAAAGTCGAAGACGTCCATGACGCAAGTGTATCACCCGCACCTGCGACGGAGAACGACGCACCGGGGCGAACCGTCGTGTCTCGCGATTCTGTTACCGCCGAACCGGCGAATGACGGGATGTAACGTCCCGGTGTGCTCAGGCCCCCCGTCCGCCGAGTACAGGAGGCTGACCCCATGCGAAACGGGCACGTAGACGTGATGACCCCACCCCACGTTCAGGGGTACACCGGGGCGTCGTCGCGTCGATACACGAACCCGGCGGGGGAGGGGTCCCACGCCGGGTGCGTGTCTCGGGGGCGCTACCAGGAAAGGTGTGGGGGTGCGGTCGCGCGAGTCCGCGTGGCTCGTGCGTCCGCCCACGTGGGGCTGGTGGACGCCCAGTACGTCGGTCGGTGCGGCCCCCGATCCGTCCGGGCCGGCGTACGCTCGAAGGATGTCCGATGCGGCAAGGGGTGGGGGTCGGGTCCTTGGATTCGTGCCTAGGGGGTCCGGGACGGGCGTCCCAACTGTGGAGATGCGTTGGGTGCCTTCACGGTTGACCGTATGGTGCGAGCTTCCGGGGGCCGGGGATGTCGTAGTTTGGCCGTGGGTGGGGACGAGGGGTGCTTGGCGTGAGGGTGGGACACGTTCTCGTATTCGCGGAGCGGCGACAGCGTCCTCCACGGTGAATGAACAGGCTTAAGCGGGATTTTCCAGGACATGATCCTCCACCATGTGAGGCGCGACCGACAAGGCCGATGTCTCCCGAACAACGTTCGGCGTCGAATGCTCTAACCGTGCTACGGTACGAAGCAGTCTGTTTTTGAACTAATACCGAATCGCGCCGTTCGCAACTGCCGAAACGTCAATCCTTACCGGGAGTTGAAATGCCCAAGAAAGGTCCACGAGGCAACTCTGAAGGAGAAGCTCCCCGTCGAACGATTGTCGTGGGCAGCGCGTCGGCATCTCGTACGGTGGGTTTGCAGATCGCTCGCGACGGCGAGGCAGGCGTTTTGATCACCACGATCGCCCCACTCGTCGCAAGGGTAGCGGCGCCGCTCCTCGCGATTGCCTCGCCATCGGACGTTGAGCGCGCAGTGCG
>JAVLCF010000187.1 GCA_031581195.1 Trueperaceae bacterium
CTGCACGTCGCGCCCCGCACCCTCGCGATCCCCGAGGGCGACGTCGGGTGCCTGTCCGTCGGCAACGCCGGCGGCGGGACGCTGCCCGCCCCGACGTTCGACGCACCCCCCGGCGTACGGGTCGTCGACGTCACGCCGTCCGGCGCGACCGGTCGGGCGTACGCCGTCCTCCGCCTCGACGGGACCCCCGCGACCGAGGCGACCCTGACCGTGGCCGCCGGCGCGGCCGGCGACGCGTCGGTGACGCTGACGCCCCCCTGAGCCGCGCGCGGGCGGGGTGGTAGCCTCCGGGTCCGTGCGCGCCGCCCCGTCCCCCCGTCGCTCCCCCCGGTCGGCCGCCCTCGCGCGCGGCGTCGCCGCGTTCGCGTTCGTCGCCCTCGCGCTGGGGGCGTGCGGCGGGGGCGACGCCCCGCAGCGCGAGCGCACCCTCACCGCGACGCTGGACGGTGCCGGCCGGGTCGCCAGCGAACCGGCCGGGCTGGACTGCGACGGGAGTTGCAGCGCGCCGTTCCCCGAGGGCGCCCGCGTGCGCCTCACCGCGACCCCCGACGATGGGCACGACGTCGCGGGGTGGACGGGCTGCGACGCGACGTCCGGCGCGACCTGCACCGTGACGCTCGACGCCGACCGCGACGTCACCGTGCGGTTCACCCCGACGCTCGACGCCCCGGAGGTCGGCACGCCGCTGGAGCTGCGGACCGACGGGGCGGGGGCCGGCCTGATCGAAAGCGACCCCGAGGGCCTGCGCTGCCGCGAGGACTGCCGCGCGACGTTCCCCGCCAGCGCCGAGGTGACGCTCCGCGCCTACCCCGACGACGGCGCCGCCTTCGGCGGCTGGGAGGGGTGCGACCGGACGCGCGGCGCGACGTGCACCGTGACGCTGACGTCCCCCCGGACCGTCCGCGCGACGTTCGACGTCGCCGCGACCGCGACCCCCACCCTCCGCGTCGCGCGCGAGGGGGGCGGCGCGGGCCGGGTGACGGCCGACGCGGTCGGTCTCGACTGCGGTGAGGCGTGCAGCGCCCCCGTCCCGGAGGGCGCGACGGTCTTCCTCACCGCCACGCCGGACGCCGGCAGCCGCCTCACCGGTTGGGACGGCTGCGACGCCACCGACGGCGCGACGTGCACCGTCGCCCCGAACGGCGACCGGGACGTCGTCGCCCGCTTCGAGGTGGAGCGCCGCGACGCCGCCCTGCGCCTCGACGCCGCCGCCTGCGCCGACGCGACGTGCCGGGGCGACGTCGGCCTCGCCGGGACCGGCGCGACGTGGGGCGGCCTCGCCTTCGACGCGACGAGCGACGCGTTCGAGGTCCTCACCGCCGACCCCCCGGCCGGCCTCGACGCCTGCCTGATCTCAGCCGGCGCGACCCGCGTCGCGCTGGTGTGCCCCACCCCCGTCGACCTCGACGCCGCCCCCCTCGGCCTCGACCTCCGCCGGACGGCCGGCGGCCCCGCGACGCTGACGCTGAACCGCGCCGAGGCGCTGCCGTACGACGGCGGGCGCTACCCCGTCGGGGGCGCACGCGTCCCGATCGGCGGTGCGCCGTGAGGGCGGGACTCCGCCTCGCCGCGGGGCTGCTGGCCGCCGTCGCGCTCGCCGCCCCCACAGCGGCGCAGGACCTCGCCACCCTCCGCGCGACGGCGGAGGCCGACGGCCGCGTCCGCGTGCTGGTGGAGCTCGCGACCCCCACGCGCCCCGAGGCTCGACTCGGGACCGCCTCGCTGCGGGCGCAGCGCGCGCGCATCGCCGCCGCCCAGGCGGCGGTCCTGACCACCGCCGGGCCCGACGCGCGCCCCACGCGCCGCTACGCGGCGCTGCCGCTGCTGGGGCTCGAGGTGGGGCCGGCCGCCCTCGACGCCCTCGCGCGCGACGCCCTCGCCCGCGACGGGGGCGTCGCGCGGGTGTTCCCCGACCGCCGCAACTACCCGACGCTCGGCGCGACGGTGCCGCGCGTCGGGGCGCCCGACGCGTGGGCGCTCGGGTTCGACGGCGCCGGCACGACCGTGGCGGTGCTGGACACCGGCGTCGACGCCGACCACCCGACGTTCGACGGCACGACCGTCCGCGAAGCGTGCTTCTCGACGCACGCCCCCGAATCCGGCGTGACGAGCCTCTGCGAGGACTTCGCGACGGAGGCCGTCGGGCCGGGCGCGGCCGCCCCGACCCCCGATCTCGCCGGCGCCTTCCACGGCACGCACGTCGCCTCCACCGCCGTCGGCGGGGGCGGCGGGCCGGTCGCGGCGGGCGTCGCGCCCGCCGCGGACCTCGCGGCGATCGAAGTCTTCACGCGCGGCGAGGCGTGCTGGGGCGAGGGCACCGCCGACTGCACGTTCGCGCTCGACAGCGACGTTCTGGCGGGGCTCGAGCACGCCCTCGAGCACCAGGCCGCGTGGAACCTGGCGGCGGTCAACCTCAGCCTCGGGACGACCACGACCTACGCGGGCACGTGCGCATCGCCGTACGACGGCGTGTTCCGCGACCTGCGGGCGGCGGGGGTCGGCGTGATCGTCGCGTCCGGCAACGGCCGCGCGGACGGCGGGATCTCGAGCCCCGCCTGCGCCGCGGACGCGATCGCGGTCGGCGCGACGGAGATCGCGGGGGGGGCGGGAGCGCGT
>JAVLCF010000188.1 GCA_031581195.1 Trueperaceae bacterium
GATAGACTGGTCCTCCATGTCTCCCGATGCCCCCCGCCCCCCGCACCGTCCCGCCCCGGTCACCGCGGTCGTGTTGGCCGGAGGTGGGCCGGGCGACGCGCTGGCGCGCGCGGTCGGGGCGCCCGCGAAGGCGCTCGTCCCGCTGAAGGGTCGCCCGCTCGGCGCGTACGTCCTCGACGCGCTGCTGGGCGCGCGGCACGTGCGGCGGATCGTGTGGGTCGGGGCGCACGATGCGGCGATGGGGCGGCGCCTCGCCGCCGCTCCGCACCGGGTCGTGCCCGGCGGGCCGCGCCTGCTGGACTCCCTGACGTTGGGGCTCGGGGCGGCCCGCGTCGACGCGGAGCCGGACGAACGCCTGCTGCTGGTCGGGGCGGACGTCCCCTGGGTGGAGGCGGCGCACGTCGACCGCTTCGTCGCCGACGCCCGCGACGCGGACGTCGTCTACCCGGTCGTGGCGCGCCGCGATTACGAACCGCGCTTCGCCGCCATCCCCCGCACGTGGGTGCGGACCGCCGACGGGCCGGTGACCGGCGGGAACCTCGTCCTGGCGACCCCCGACGCCCTCACGGCGTTGCTGCCGTGGATCGACGTCGCCACCCGCCTCCGCAAGGCGCCGTGGCGCCTCGCGGCGGCGGCCGGACCGCGCCTGCTCGCCGCGTGGGCGTTCGGGCGCATCACGCCCACCGGCGTGGAGCGGCGCGCGCGGACGCTCCTGGAGGTGCGCGTCGCCCTCGCCTGGGGCGCCGACCCGGAACTCGCGACCGACGTCGACCGCGTCGATCAACTCCCCGCCACCCTCGGTCTTCCCGATCCCGACGCGCCGTCGGCGTCGGGCGCGTGAGCGCCGTCGCTCCGGGGGCCACCCCCGCGCGACCGGCGCCGGGCGGGCCGTTCCGGCTCGCGGTGCTGCTGCACGGCGGCGCCGGCGGGAGCGGGGTGGTCGCGACGGAGATGGGGCTCCGCTTCGCGCGGGAGGGGCACGAGGTGCACTTCGTCTCCAACCGCGTCCCGTTCCGCCTCGTCGACCGGGCCGACCCGAACGTCTGGGTGCATCAGGTGGAGACCCTCGCCTACCCGCTGTTCGAAGCGCCCCTGACGACCCTCGCGGAGGCGTCGAAATTGGCGGAGGTCATCGAGGCGTTCGACGTCGACGTCGTGCACGCCCACTACGCGGTGCCGCACGCGACCGCGGCGATCCTCGCGCGCGACATGGTGGAGGGCGCCCGCCCGGCGGTCGTCACCACCCTCCACGGGACCGACGTCACGCTCGTGGGGATGGACCGCGCCTACCTGCGTCCGACCCGGCACGCGATCCACGCGAGCGACGCCGTGACCGCCGTCAGTCGCGACCTGCACGACGAAACCAAGCGGGTGCTGGGCATCGAACGCCCGATCCGCGTGATCCCGAACACCGTCGATCCCGACCGCTTCCGGCCCGGTGCGGACCCGGAGGTGCGGCGCCGCTTCGCGGCGGACGACGAGGCGCTGTTGCTGCACGTCTCGAACTTCCGGCCGGTGAAGCGCACGTGCGAGGTGGTGCGCGTCCTCGCGCACCTCGCGGAGGACCGCGCGGTCCGGTTGTTGATGGTCGGGGACGGACCCGACCAACCCAAGGCCGCCGCTCTCGCCCGCGAGCTCGGGGTCGCGGACCGCGTGACGTTCCTGGGGGCGTTCCCCAGCGTCGAGGCGGTCATGCGGACCGCCGACGTGTTCCTGCTCCCGAGCAGCCACGAGGCGTTCGGCCTCGCGGCGCTCGAGGCGATGGCCAGCGGCGTGCCGGTCGTCGGCACGTACGCCGGTGGGATTCCCGAGGTCGTCGAGGACGGCGTGACCGGCCTGCTGCGTCCCGTGGGGGACGTCGCCGGCCTCGCGGACGCGGTCGCGTCGCTGGTGAGCGACCCCGCACGCCACGCGGCGTTCGCCGCCGCCGGCCGTGAACGCGCGGTGACGGTCTTCACCGAGGCGGTCGTGACCGACGCCTATCGCGAGGTCTACGAGGCGGCGCGGGCCGCGGCGTCGAGCGGCAGGTAGGGCGCCGCGTCGCGCGTCCAGGCGTCGACCGCGTCCGCCTGCACGCCCAGCCCCTGCCACGCCGCGAGCGCGATCATCGCGCCGTTGTCGGTCGCCAAGCCCGCGGGGGGCACCCGCACCTCGAGGCCGCTGGCGTCGAGCGCCGCACGGAGGCGCGCGTTCGCCGCGACGCCCCCGACCACCACGACGCGGTCCACGCCGTGGTCGCGCGCGGCGCGCCGGAGGGTCCCGACGAGGGTGTCGACGACCGCCGCTTCGAACGACGCCGCGAGGTCGGCGGGGGGCAGGTCGGGGTCGCGCTCGAGGCGGACCGCAACGGCGGTCTTGAGGCCACTGAAGCTGAAGTCGTAGCCGTCCTGGCCCCGGAGGGGGCGGGGGAGGGCCACGGCGTCCGGGTCGCCGTCGCGCGCGAGGTCGGCGAGGGCCGGCCCGCCGGGGAACGGCAGCCCGAGGAGGCGCGCGACCTTGTCGAACGCTTCGCCGGCGGCGTCGTCGCGACTGCGGCCCACCTCCCGCGCGGTGCGCGCGCCGTCCACCCGAAAGAGGCTGGTGTGCCCCCCCGACGCCACCAA
>JAVLCF010000189.1 GCA_031581195.1 Trueperaceae bacterium
GGTGGGTGCGCGGGTGCTGTGGGACCTGTCGCACGCGGTCGGCGCGACGCCGGTCGACCTGAACGGGTGGGCGGCCGACCTGGCGGTCGGCTGCACCTACAAGTACCTGAACGGGGGGCCGGGCGCGCCGGCGTTCGCGTACGTCCGTCGCGACCTGCAGGACCGCCTGACGCAACCGATCCAGGGCTGGTTCGGGCAGACCGACCCGTTCGACTTCGGGACGGCGTACGCGCCGGCGCCCGGCATGGCCCGCTTCACGGTCGGCACGCCGCCCGTCCTGTCGCTCCTGGCGATGGAGCCGGGCGTCGACCTCGTGCGGGAGGCGGGCATCGACGCGGTGCGCGACGCGTCGGTCGCCCTGACGACGTACCTGATCGCGTTGGTGGACGGCCGCCTGGCGGAGCACGGGGTGCGCGTCGCCAGCCCCCGCGACGCGGACCGGCGCGGCTCCCACGTCACGGTGCACCACCCGGAGGGGTACCGCCTGACGAAGGCGATGATCGACGTCGGCGTGATCCCCGACTACCGCGAGGGGAGCGGCATCCGCTTGGGCGTCGCGCCGCTCTACGTCGGGTTCGAGGACCTCTGGCACGCCGTGGACCGGATCGCGGACCTGCTCGCGCGGGGCGCCCACCGGGCGTACGACGACGCGCGGGCGACCGTCACCTGAGCCGACGCGAACCCCTGGAGTCGGTCCCTCCTGGAGGGGGTCCCCCTCAGTCGCGCCCGTCCGGCGACGACCCGATCTCCTCGAGGTACGGCGTGGGGCCGCCCTCGCCGGCGTCCCCGTCGGGCCGCGCGCCGGGCCGCGCGGTCGGGGGCGCGTCGGGGGCGTCGGCGACCCAACCGGCGATGCGGGTGACGCTGGCGTCGATCTGGCGGATGGTGGAGAGCATCTCCAGGTGGTGCGACGACGAGGCGCGCGACGTCGCGAGCGACTCCTCGAGCCGCCCGAGGTGCGCGACGCGCATCGCGGCGACGTGCGCCTCGAGCACGGGCCGACCGTCGACGACCTGGCGCGCCAACGCCCGGTCGCGGGTGGCGAGGGCGGTGAAGGCCGTGCGGGCGCGGTCCTCGACGCGCGCGAGGGTGTCGGCGAGTTCGGTGCGACCCACCCGCGAGAAGGCGAGCCCCTGCGCGCGCAGTCGGTCCTCGCGGCGCGCCATCCGACGGATCTGGTCGCCGACGTGCTCGAGTTCGGTGACCATCAACAACCACGCTTCGCTGGCGGCGTCCTCGCCGTGCGCCCTGCGCGTCCGGGCCAGGTAGTCGACGACGGCGTGCGTGAGGCGGTCGACCTTCGCCTCGAGGGCGGCGACCGTCTCGGGGCTCCAGTCGCCGGTCCGCAGGCCGGCGGCGGCGTCCTGCAGCATGCGGTCGATCTGGTCGCTGACGCGCACGACCTCGCGCTGCACCATGCCGCTCGCGAGCGCCGGGTCGTCGACCGCGTCGGGCCGCAGGTACTTCGGGCGGGTGGCGTCGTCCGCCTCGGGGAGGGCCCGCGCGAGGCCGCGCGCGAGCGGCCCGAGGAACGGGAGGGCGAGCAGGGCGACGGCGAGATTGAAGGCGGTGTGGACGTTCGCGAGGGTGCGCGGCGCGTCGCGCCAGGCGTCGGGGATCCAGGCGGTCGCCGGCCCGAGGGCGGCGATCAGGGCGGCGGCCCCGACCGCCTTGAGGAGCGTGTGCCCCACCGCCACGCGGCGCGCGGGCACGTCGAGGCCGCGGGCGGCGAACCAGGGCAGGATCGTGCCGCCGACGTTCCCGCCGACCACCAGCGCGACGGCGGTCGGGAGGGGCACGGCGCCCGACGCGAACACCCCGAGCGCGAGGGCGGTGACGGCGTTCGTGCTGGAGGTCAGGGCACCGAGCGCCACCCCGAGGAGGGCGACCGCCCAGGGGTGCTGCGCGCCGGCGCGCAGCAGGAGCGCCGCGACCTCGCCCTCGCCGAGGCCGGCGGCGGCGCCCACGACGAGGTCCAACCCCAGGAACAGCAGCCCGAGCCCGAGCACCGCGTCGCCCGCCGCGCGGAGGCGGGGCACGAGGCGGACGACGAACCCCAGCCCGACGGCGGGGAGCGCGACGCCGGAGAGCGCGAAGGCGGCGACCTGGATCGCGAGGGTCGCGCCGACCTTCGCGCCGAGCGACATCGCCAGGCCGCTCGCGACGCTCGCGAGGCCGGACGCGACGAACCCGAGGGTGGTGACGGCGGTGGCGGTCCCGCTCTGCGTGGCGGCGGCGACGACCGTGCCGGCGAACAGCCCTTGGAGGCGTCCGTCGACGGCGCGGGCCAACAGGCGGCGCAGAGCGCCGCCGGCCCACGCCTCGAGGGCGCCGGAGATCCGGTCGATCCCGAGCAGCAGGAGCGCGAGGCCCCCGAGCGCCGTCAGCATGCCGTCTCCCTCCCGGCGCCGTGCGTCGGCGCCTCCGAAAGGGCAAGGCTACCGCACCCCGCGGCGGGCCACGGGGCGGGGGGCGCGACGGACGCGTGGGGGGAGGCGCGTCGGCGGGTCAGGTCGCCAGGGTAGCGCGCACCCGGTCGAGGTCCCGGAGGAGGCCGACCTCGTTGCGTCCGTACTCGAGG
>JAVLCF010000190.1 GCA_031581195.1 Trueperaceae bacterium
GTAATCAAATTGGTTGACAAGCCATGAGCACGATGCACACTCAAGATCTCTCTGCCCGAGAACCCGTCGCGGCGCATGAAATCTACCTGGACGGTCGAGTCGTTGTATTTGGTTACAACTTTCCCCACAAGAAGACGCAAGAGGTTCTACTTCACATGTATGCGCGCGGACTGCGGATCGACACCGTGCTTGCAGCAGACCCGGTCACGCTCTCGATTCCTCCCTCCACTAGGCGAACGAAGATCCGGCATCGTGGGTTGATCCACCCGAGAGAGGTGGCAGCCGCAGTCGGAGCTGAGTACATCGTTTTGCCTCACAACTCTGCAGAAGCCGCGGCCTTCTTGCAGGAGGCTCGCCCCAAACTCGGGGTTATCGCAGGCGCCCGCATCCTTCGGGCGTGTGTAATCGAGCCATTCGAACTTGGCGTCATCAACCTCCACCCAGGTTTGCTGCCCAATGTACGGGGATTGGACTCCATGCTGTGGGCGATCCACGATGGGCTTCCACTTGGTGTCACCTCTCACCTCATCGACGCTCGTGTCGATGCGGGCCGCGTCCTGATTCGAAGGCCAATCGACGTGCTCGAGGACGACACACTGCTCGACCTCAGCGAGCGCCTATTCGAAACCGAGCTGGAGCTCATTGCTCCTTCGGTAGCTGCAAGTCTTGACGGTAGTGGTGAGTTGCTTCGAGGCTTACCGCCGTCACGTGGCAAGATGCCGCCGCAAGTCGAGCAGTTCGTCGTTGAAGAGCTCTTCCAGGACTACCGAGCACGGATGTCCAGAGGTTTCGACTCTGAGACCGCGACTAGTGAACGAAGTGCTTCGTAATGGCAGTGAATTACCTCCGCACCCTCATTCTCGAACTCACTTCCGAGTTCGAACTGCTCTGGGAAACGCTAAATGCGGACTTTCAACGCATGCTGCGTGACGGGCAGTTCATCGGCGGCCCAGACGTTGACCCGTGTTAAGGAGAATTCGCCGTGTACCCTGGAAGCGAGTTCGCGGTTGGCTTGAATAGTCGAAGGGACGTGCGCTTCGTCGGTCGACGCGCGCGGTGTCATGTCAGCGCCAGTTTGTTCATGGACGGCGGCGTTGTAACGCAATCAGTGCAAAAGCCCTATGAGCGCTGTTGCGGTGTGCTCGGCGTCCATCCGACACGCCTCACTCTGCGCGGGGGTGTTCTGGGCCGAGGCGTTGACGTGCGTACCGGACAATGGTCTCCGGTATCGCGCCTACCGACGTTGTGGACTTCGTCACCGGATGCATTCGCGCGCTTCTCCGCGTAGGGATTCATTTCGCGTCCGCGCGGCGTTCCGCCGCGCGTCAACCGTGGGGCAGAGTTCCACGCCGCGACATCGCTCCTACGTGAATCGCGCCCTCGATTCCAGCTCGCATGGGAAGTCTCCGTCGCCGGCGACGTCGGGAGGGCGAGGGGTTTGTGGTGGCGCACCGTTGCGCAAGGGCGATGCAAAGCGCGGGGAGCCTTCGCGGTGAGGGGTGCGCTTCAGTACGCCCCCTCATCGTTCAGCACGACGTCCACGGTCTTCCACAGGGTGACGAGGTCGATCCAGACGTTCCAGTTGCGGACGTAGTGGGCGTCGAGGGTGACGCGTTCTTCGTAGGTGGTGTCGTTGCGTCCGGAGACCTGCCAGACGCCGGTGATGCCGGGGCGGACGCGGGCGTAGAGGGCGAAGGCGTCGCCGTACTTGGGGCGTTCGTCGTCGGTGATGGGGCGGGGGCCGACGAGGCTCATGTCGCCGGTGAGGACGTTCCAGAGTTGGGGGAGTTCGTCGAGGCTGGTGCGGCGGAGGAGGGCGCCGACGGGGGTGATGCGGGGGTCGTTGCGGAGCTTGTGGTCCGCGTCCCATTCGGCGCGGAGGTGGGGGTGGTTCCGGAGGTGGGTCTCGAGGATGGCGTCGGCGTTCGGGACCATGGTGCGGAACTTCCAGATGGTGAAGGGGCGGCCGTGCCGGCCGATGCGGCGTTGCCCGTAGAGGATGGGGCCGGGTCCGGAGGTGCGGACCAGGAGGGCGAGGGCGAGGAGGAGGGGGGTGATCAGGAGCCCCCCGAGGGTGGTGGCGACGACGTCGAAGGTGCGTTTGAGGGCGCGGTTGGTGGGGGACGACAGGCCGACGCGGACCTCGAGGGCGAGGAGGCCGTCGAGGTCGCTGACGCGGACGTCGCGGCTGGGGAGGCCGGCGAGGGTGGGGACGAACTGGACGACGTCGAAGGTCTTCGAGGCGCCGGTGACGAGGTCGTCGCGGACGCGGGGGTGGAGGGTGTCGGGGGTGACGACGGCGTGCCGGATCCCGTGGGTGCGGGCGTAGGGCTCGACCGCGTCGAGGGGACCGACGACGGGGACGGTGCCGAGCGCGGTGCCGTGGAGGGCGGGGTCGTCGTCGAAGGCGGCGACGGGGTGAAGTCCGTCGAGGGGCGTGGCTTCGAGGGCGCGCGCGACGCGCGCGCCGGTCGCGCCAGCCCCGACGAGGAGGACGGGGCGGCCCCAGAGCCCGAGGCGGAGAAGGGCCCGTTTGGCGAGGGCGCGGGCGGG
>JAVLCF010000191.1 GCA_031581195.1 Trueperaceae bacterium
GGTGGAGAACACCGGGAACCGGCGGAGGACGTTCGGATTCCGCGCCATGGGTGCAGCGGGTGCTGAACTTCGCGCCGACCCCGCGTCGGTGTCGTTGGATGCCGGACAGAGTGTGTCCTCGTCCCTCCGCTTCGTGCCTGAGGAGGATCGCCCTCGCGTGCTCGACTTGCCCATCCGAATCTACCTCGTCGATCGAGAACGAGATCGCTCGGTCGCTCAGGCGGATGTCGACGTGCGGCTCCTTCCGGGGGGAGGCCGAACCGTCGCGAACGATCGGTTTCACGTGCTACCGGTGGAGGTGGAGGGCGCTGTAACTGCCAGCGCGCGCATACGACCGGATGGCACCCGATCAACCCTCGACCGACCGGGAATGAGCATCTCGGTCGACGGACCGTTGGAGGACGGGGGAGACGCCACCGTGACCGCTCGCTTTGCCGTCGGAGGCGAACGGTCCCGCCCCCGGTTTCGCGCCGAATATTGGGGTCGAAACCGCGTTGGGATCGAACTACCGGGCAGCGAAACGGTGGCACCTGGGACGTCGGCCCTGGCCGGCTACGGAGTCCATGCGCGCCTACGCCTTTGGCCTGACACGGCTCGCTCTGAGCGGGACTTCAAGCTTGCGGCGTTCACGGGATCGGACGGACCGCAGGTAGGGGCAGCAGCGGCGCTGGTAGGCCGCGTGGCGGCTGTGGGGGACCCCACGTGGCGCGTGCAGCTTGGCGCGACGTGGCACCCGGACCACATCTCGGTCGGGATTGCTCCGTCGGTCGGTTTGACGGGGTCAACCCCGCTCGCACTGAGTGGGGTGGGTGGTGTTAAGACGGGGGCGGATCGCCCGAGCTGGCACGCCCGACTTGCGAGCGACGGGCGTTCGGCGCTCGGTCGGTTGCGAGCACAGGCCGATTGGTCGCCGCGCCCATTTGGCGAGGCTGGTCCGGGGCCTGCGTTCACGATCACGGCCATGCCTCGGCCATGGTCGGGCCGCGCGTTCCAGGCGGCCTCGAAGGTGGCGACGACGATCACGTTCGAGGGAGAAGATACGCTGGACGACGCCGACGTATCACGAAGGAACACCGAATGGACCGTGCGGGCCGACGTCGACCTGGGCCGATGGGATGCGTTGGCTCGCTGGGAAAGGGACGTCGAGGATCACGTGCGACGGGATGCACCACCGTCGATGCGGAACCAATGGAGTTGGAGCGTCGCGACGCCAGTGTCGATCGCGCGGGGGCGCGTTGGATTCGAGCGTGACGTCGAGTACTGGGCGGGTACGGAGACCGAGCGCCGCGTCACGGCCTTCGGGCGTCTGGCCGACATCGAGTTGGGTGCGCGCACCAACCTGGACCTTTCTGCAAGCTACCGACGGGCGATCGCAGGGGGTTCGTGCGCAGCGGGGTGCGCCGGGCGGTCGACCTGGACGGCTACGGGGACCTGGCATGGGGGTGGTCATCGAACGTCGCTGCAGGTTGACCAAGAGCGCCGTTTGCCCGACGGAGGGACGGACGTGTCCTATGCGCTCGGAACATCGTTTCGAGTGACACGGGGCGTCGCGACCAGTCTTGGTGTCCAGGGGGAGGGCTTGCTGCCCGACCACGTCGCATGGGACGTCGACGGTGCCTTCCGAACGAGGATGGGGGACCTGGAGATCGGTACGAGCATCGCGCAACACGTCCAGGGGAAGCCGAGGACGTCGGTCGCGCTTGCGATGTCGTGGCGGTACCGCATCGACGTGCCCGTCGGATATCGCGCCGATGTGGGCTTCGTCGAAGGAACGGTCGCCTTGAATGGACTGGTCGCCCCGAGCGACGTGGAGCTACGGGTTGGGTCGGGGGCCGTTCCCGTGGCCGAGGACGGTCGCTTTCGAACGCGCCCCATCTCCCCGGGGGCGGCGACGGTGTTTTTCGACACGACGACGTTGCCAACGAACGTGCTGGTCAGTCCGGCACCGGTACGCAAAGTGGACGTGCGGTCCGGTGAATCGGTGAACGTCGAGTTCGCGCTGGTCGAGGCCGGAGCGGTGCAGGGGCGATTGACGTACGCCCCACCTCCGCGTGCGGAGAAGGATGCCGACCGAAGCGTCGTGTACGGCTCCGGACGCCCCGACGTCGATGCTGACGTGGTGCGGGGTCGAACGGTCGTCCTTCGTCAGGGGTCACGCGTCATCGAGGTCCAGAGCGATGCCGATGGTTCCATTCAACGGGAAGGGCTCCACCCGGGAATGTACGAGTGGGAGCTCGTGCGAGACCCCGCCCTCCGCTTCTTTGACGTGGAACCCAACCGAGGGACGGTGGTGGTCGAGGAGGGCGGAATCGGTCGTCTCGACGTCCGCCTCGTTCCTCAACGTAGGACGATCGATATCCAAGACGGGCCGTCCCTGACCATCCCGTGAACCGTGGGCTACGTCGGCCCGGTACTCACAGGCAAGTGGGTGCGGCGCAGCGCGTCGACCCGCTCCGCCAGGTGCGGCCGCTCGTGCCCGACCAAGGCGGTGCGGAGCGCCTCGAGCGTGGAGCGGAGCACCCCGAGGCCGTGCGGGGTGCCGTACCGCG
>JAVLCF010000192.1 GCA_031581195.1 Trueperaceae bacterium
GCGCGCCCCAACCAACTCCCCCCAGAAGGATCCTGGACGACGTGGCTGTTGTTGGCCGGCCGTGGGTTCGGCAAAACCCGCACCGGCGCTGAATTCGTACGAAGCGAAATCGAGAACAACCGAGCGCATCGCGTTGCGTTGATCGCCCCCACCGCCGCCGACACGCGCGACGTCATGATTGAAGGCGAAAGCGGACTATTGAACGTTTGTCCCCCCTGGAACCGCCCAAAGTACGAACCCAGCAAACGCAGGCTCACGTGGCCCAACGGCGCGATCGCCACCATGTACAGCGCCGACGAACCCGAACGATTGCGCGGCCCACAACACGACCTACTCTGGGCCGACGAGCTTGCCGCCTGGCGGTACCCCCAAGCGTGGGACATGGCCATGCTCGGACTGCGCCTCGGCACCCCCAGGGCCGTCGTCACCACCACCCCCAAACCCACGAAACTCATTCAAGCCCTCACCAAGAGCGACACGGTTGCGATTACGCGCGGCAGTACGTTCGACAACCGCGCGAACCTCGCACCCGCTTTTTTCGAACAAATCATCCAGAAGTACGAAGGCACCAGACTCGGTCGGCAAGAACTCTACGCGGAAGTCCTGACCGACACGCCCGGCGCGTTGTGGACACGCGACCTCATTGAAGCTGCACACGCCACCAGCGACCCGCCCGAACTCGTGCGCGTCGTCGTCGCCATCGACCCCGCCGTCACCAGCGGAGAGGAGAGCGACGAAACCGGCATTATTGTCGCCGGCATCGACCACGACAAACACCTTCACGTCCTCGAGGACGGCAGCATGCGCGGCACCCCCAGCGAGTGGGCCACCAAAGCCGTCCGGTTGTTCGACCAGTACGCCGCCGATCGCGTCGTTGCCGAAACGAACAACGGAGGGGACCTCGTTGAAGCCACCCTCCGCACCGTCCGGCGGAACCTGCCGTACCGCAAAGTCACCGCCACCCGCGGCAAACGCATGCGCGCCGAACCCATCGCCGCCCTCTACGAGCAACACAAAGCCCACCACCACGGCAACCTAAGTACCCTCGAAGACCAAATGGTGACCTTCACACCCGACACCATCGATAGTCCCGACAGGCTCGATGCGCTCGTGTGGGCCGCCACCGAACTCACCAACAAACGCCTCAGTGACAACACCCGATTGCGTGCCGCGAGCGGACTCAAGTAAAGGGAGGCCACCATGAACCTACAGAACCTCGTGAAACGAGCGCGCCTCCTCAACATCGCGACCCGCGCCAGGGACCTCGAGCAACTGCGCGACATGATGAACGGCGACTACACGCCGATCCTCAACAAGTTCGCGCCCCCCTTCCAGCCCGGCACCAGCCGCGCCGCCGCCTGGCATCGCGCACTCAACACCACCAGCAACATCGTGCCGGTCCTCATGAACAAAGCCCTCGCTGGCCTGGATTTCGGCGGCATCACGTGGAGTGAACCCGACACACAAACCGACGCCGTTACGGACGCCATGCGAAGCGTGGACCTGCCGCACCTCGCGCGGAACCTCGCGATCGAGTACAAGCTGGGTGGCGCCGCCGCCGTCATTGCGCAAACCCCTCTCGACGAGGCCGGCAACGCACAGCCACCCACCATGACGATCTTGCGGGGCGTGAACCTGCCGTACACGGAAGCGGCGGACCCCAGCAAAATCAAGGGCTGGTACCGCGCCATCGAGTACATTGACGACACGAGCGAAGGGAAACTTCGGTGGTGGGTGGAGGTGTACGATTTTCAGGATGCTGGCCCGGAGGACCCCATTACGCACCGGGTGTGGTACAGCCTGCCGGACCCCACGCACCTTGGGTTCCAACCGGACGACGAATTCCAAAGCATTGCGAGGCCACGCTTCGCGTTGTACGGGACGGGTACGGACGGCCTACCCACCAGCCCCCTGATTGCGAACATGGGGCGCGTGTTTGGCTTGTACGCGACGGAGTTGCGGCTCGCGACTAGCGAGGAGCTGGCGGCGTACCCCATGCTGTTGACGCGTGGCGAGAGTGACGTGGAGAGCGTCGGGCCGGCGGAAAGCATTGCGGTGGAAAGCGATGGGGACGCCCGCTGGATGGAGCCCGGCAACCTCGAGGAACTGCGGCAGCAAGTGAAACTGAAGCGCGACCAAGTACGCGAAGCGTTCAGCCTCCCCGGCGGCAGCTTGGGGAACGACACGCCGAGTGGGGAGGCGCTGCAGGAAGCCAACAGGGGTTTCATGCAGGAATCGAGGGCGCTTGCTTCGAGCGTGAGTCGAGTCCTTACGGACGTCGTGAGTGATTACTTGCGGCTTCTTGGGTTGCCGGGCGTGACGGTGGACGTCCCCATCGAGCGGGCCTACATGACGAACCTGCAGCTCGAAATCGTCACGAAAGGCATTGAGTATGGCGTCCTGCCGGAGAAGGTCGCCGCACGTCGCTTCCAACAGTTCCT
>JAVLCF010000193.1 GCA_031581195.1 Trueperaceae bacterium
GACACTTTCGCCGGTTTGTGGTTGACACTTTCGCCGGGGTTATTTCATGGTGTCCTCCTGACTGGTGGTGGGGAGGCCGGCGTGTCGTCGGTGCTTCTGTCGGTAGGAGTCCCCTCGGATGTTGAGGGTGGTGGAGTGGTGGAGGAGCCTGTCGAGGAGGGCGACGGCGAGGACGGGGTCTGGAAAGATCTCGTGCCATTGTCCGTAGCTTTTGTTGCTCGTCACGATCGTGGGTTTGCCTGCCGTGTAGCGTTTGTTGATGGCTTCGAATAGGAACGTTGCGTCTTCTCGTGCGAGGGGTTGGAATCCGACTTCGTCGAGGACGAAGAGGTCCGCTCGGAGCAACGTGGTGTGGAGGGCGTGGAGTCGGTGCTTCTCCTGGGCTGCTCTCACCTTGTTGATGAGGTCGTGGAGGGTCAGGAAGTACGCGCGGTGCCCGTTCTCGATGGCTTTGAGGGTCAAACCGATGGCGAGGTGGGTTTTGCCGACGCCGGTGGGTCCGAGGATGAGGACGTTTTCGCCTTGATGCAGGAACCGTAGGGTGGCGAGCTCATCGACGGTGGTTTTGGGCACGCTGGGTTGCGCTTCGAAATCGAATTGGTCGAGGGTTTTCTTGCTGGGAATGCCGCTCCACTTGAGGTTGGCTGCGACGCGCCGTTCGAATCGGTAGGTACGCTCCGTCGTCAACAGTTCGTCGAGGAGCCACGCGGGACTGCGTTCCTCTTTCGCTGCCTTCTCGAGGAGGGGGTCGAGTTCCGCGAGGGCTGCGTGCAACTTGAGGAGTTCGAAATGCTCCCGCACCCGCTGGTAATGCACGGCCTCGCTCACGAGGTGGCCTCGAGCATGCGTTCGTACTCGGTGAGGGTGCGGGTTTGTACGAGCGGTGCGGTGGGCAGACCGGACGTCAGGCCGTCCGGATGATCGTGGGTCTGTTGGTACGTCTTGCGGGTGTTCCTAGGGCGCTTGGCGTGCCTTGCGGCCACGCGAATGCTTGCTTCATGCTCGGGTAGCGTGACGCGCTTGACGTGGGTTGAGGTGGGAAGCTGGTGCGTGGCGAGCACCTTCCCGTCATGGAGAACGTCGAACGTTTCGCCCGGCGCGATGCGTTGAATGCGGATGTGCACCGTGCGCCCTACGGCATGGGGTGGAACGCTGAATGCGCGACCCGCCAAGCGAACGTGGCTGTCGGTCTGAACCTTGCGGAGGAGGAGTTCACGCGTATCGAACCGGGGGACGGCGGCGGCGGGCCTGAGTGCATGCACCTCGTTGGCGTACCGGTCGATGGGTCGTTCACCGGTCGTACCGTGAACGCGGACGTTCGCCACGCGGTCCAGCCACGCGTCGACCTGTTGATTGAGATCCTCGAGCGTGGTGAACGTCCGTCCGGTTAGGAACGAGGTTTTGACGTACTTCACGCCCGCCTCGACCTTCCCTTTCGCTCGAGGCCAGTACGGTGGGCACGCGACGGGGAGCGCTCCGTAATGCTCGCAATAGTCCAGGAACGCCCGGTTGAAACGCACCTCCTCCCCCAGGGCAGGCCGATCGACGGCGGTCTTCATGTTGTCCACCAACAGTTCCTTGGGAACGCCATGGCGTTCGAACGCTTCACGTAAGCAGGCCAACAGGACAGGCTGTCTCGTGCTGGTCGTGAACCGCACGAACGACACTCTCGAGTAACCGAGAACGAACACGAACGCGTACAAGCGTTTCGTCTCGCCATGCTCCAGGATCGTGCCGCACTCCCCCCAATCCACCTGCGCTTGCTGACCGGGTTGGGTTTCGAACCGCTCAATCACCTTCCGAACGGACTCCTGCTTGATGGTGCTCACGTACTCTTTCAAGATCGTGATGCCACCCGCGTACCCCAACTCGCGAATCTCGCGCAGGAGCACGGTTGCTGGCAGATCGAACGCGTCCAAACGATCGCGAATGAAGTCCTTGAACGGATCCAACTTCGACGGGCGCACACGCCCCGAATCCACGTCGCTCGAGCGTTCCAACACGTTGTAGACCGACTGGCGACTCACGCCGTACCGACGAGCGATCCTCGCAATCGGCACGCCATCCAACACGTCTCTCTTCATCCTCAACCGAACCTCTCGTGCTATCACCGGGCTGGGCCTCCCTCCCTGGAGCTCTGAACCAGCCCCAAGGCTACGAGGGAGGCCCCCCGCCATCACTCAACAACCCAAAATCACCATCAGGAAATGGACAGAAGTGTCAACTTCCAACCGGCGATTCTGTCCAATTTAAAACCGGCGGCCACA
>JAVLCF010000194.1 GCA_031581195.1 Trueperaceae bacterium
CGAACGACCCGACCGGGCGCCCCCCCGAGCGCACCCGTACGGTGCCCCGCGACGGTGGGGGCGCGGCGGAGGTCCGGCTCGTGATGGGGGACCTGACCGAGGCGGCCGTGGACGCGATCGTGAACCCGACGAACCCGTCCCTGCACGGGACGGGGCGCAGCGTCGACGGGGCCGTCCACCGGCGCGGCGGTCGGGGCCTCACGCGCGCCTGTCGCGCCCTCGGGCGCCTCGACGTCGGTCGCGCCGCCGTCACGCGCGGCTACGACCTTCCCGCCCGCTACGTCCTCCACGTCGCGACCGCCCCCTTCGAGGGGCGCCGCAGCGACCTCGCGCGGCTCGAGGCGGGCTGGCGGGACGCGTTCGCCCTCGCCACCCAGATGCACCTCCGCCACCTCGCCGTGCCCGCCATGGGCCTCGGCTCGAACGCCTTTCCGCCGGACGCCGCCGCCCGCATCGCCCTGGCGGAGGTCGTCGCCGCCGCGTCGGCGTCGGACGGGCCCGACCGCGTCGACGTCGTCGCCTTCGACGTCGGTGCGCGCGACGCCCTGGCGGACGCCTTCGACGCCGACGTCGCCCCCGTCGCCTGACCGGCGGCGGGGGACGGGCGGCCCGCCCCGGCGCGCCCCGCCGGGAACGCCGTGCGCGTCGCCCCCGTCCTCCGGAGGTCGGCCCTGCGCACGCTGCACCGCCCATCGCGACCCCGGCGCCCCGACGGGGGACGTTCCGTTCCGACGTGGCGAACGTCGGGCCGCTCGACCGGCTATTCCGCCGCGACGGGTCCGTCGCCGCCCCCCCAACGACGCGCCCCCTCCGACCACCGGGGTCGGAGGGGGCGCGCCGGGCGTGGGGCTCACGCCGCCGGGGCCGGAGGGCCGTGTGGCGTCAGCCCAGGTTCCCGTGCCACCAGTGCGTCAGGCCGGGGGCGGTGTCGCCGTCGTCGTCGTCCCAGGGGTCGTCGGTCGTCGGTTCCGCGTCCAGCTCGTCGTCGTGCGCGTCGTCGTCGGTGAACGGGTCGGCGGGGTCGTCGGTCGCGTCCGCGTCGAGGAAGGGATCCTGGAAGGGGGTGCCGGCGGCGGGGTCGATGGGATCGATGGCGTCCGCGTCGAGGGCCGGGAGGCCTTCGTCGTGAAGGGGGAGCGTGCGGTCGAGCATCGGGTCTCCTTTCGCGTTCGAGGGAAGCGTCGCCCCCCCGTGCGACGGAGAGCGTCGCGCGGTGGGGGTGTCGGTCACCGGGGGTCCGGGGCTCGGGCGACCCACCGTTCGTCGAACGCCGTCCCCTCGCAGGCGGGACAGGCGTGGAACGCATCGAGGGCGGCGGTCCAGGCCTGGACGTCGGCGGGGGCGTCACGCCGCCCCACCGCGGCGCGCGCCGCGGCGTGCAGCGCTCCGGCGTCCCGCGGGTCGACGCGCCACACGTCCCCGCACGCGTCGCACGTCCGCTCCAACGTCACGCGCTTCGCGTGCCGGCGGGCCCGCCGGGTGTAGGCCGCGCGTTCCCGCGCGACCTCGCGCGTCAAGCGCGCCCGTTCGGCGGGGGCGAGGCCGCCCTCGTCCGCGAGGCGGGCGAGGCCCGCGCGGATCCGCTCCATGCGGCGGTTCAGGTCGCGCGCGACGTCGCGTGCGTCGGGTCCGAAGAGGGCGTCGAGCACGGGTGGGCCTCCGCGGCCTCAAACGAGGTCGCAGGCCTCCGCGGGCATCCAGTGCGCGGGCATGCCGGCCCACTTGACGTTGCAGCCGATGGGGTTCGTGAGGGGGGTGGCGACCTCGCGGCCGGCGAGGAGGTCGTCGAGGGCGGCCTCGAGGTCGCGGGACGTGACGTTCTCCAACGTCCGGGGGTCGTCGACGGCCCGGCCGCAGTAGCGGAGTTTCCGGTCGCGGTCGAAGACGAAGAAGTGCGGCGTGCGGAGCGCCCCGAAGGCGAGGGCGACGTCCTGGTCGGCGTCGTGCAGGTACGTCCAGGGGAAGGCGTGCTCGCGCATGCGGTCCACCATCGCGTCGAACGAATCCTCGGGTTTCGTGCTCTCCGCGTTGGCGTTGATGGCGACGAAGCGGACGCCCTTCGCTCGGTAGCGCTCCGCGATGGCGCGGGTGTCCTCGTCGCTGCCGACGACGTAGGGACAGTGGTTGCAGGTGAACGTGATCACCAGCACGTCGCTGCCGGCGAAGTCGGTGAGGGCGTACGTCCGCCCGTCGGTGGCGGGGAGCTCGAAGTCGGGCGCCGGCGCGCCGAGGGACAGGGTGAAGGGGGTGTCGGTCATGC
>JAVLCF010000195.1 GCA_031581195.1 Trueperaceae bacterium
CGCGCGTCCGACGGCAGACGTACCGCTACCGCCCCCCCGCCCGCGACCACGAGGCACGGTGGGGGGCGGGGCGCCTGTCGGGGGGCGTCAGCTACGAGCACACCGTCCGCGTGCGGGCCGACGTCCCCCTGTCCGTCAAGGAGTCGTGGGACGCCGACCTCGACCTCCGTGCGGAGGGATGGGACCTGCGCACGAGCGTCCGACGGGCGACCGCCCTCCCCCTCGAGGCCACGCAGGCGGTGCGCCACGTCGATGGATGGGCCGCGACGCTCCGGCTGCCGCGCGCGTGGGGGGACGTAGACGTGCGCACGTCACGGGACCGAACCGTGGTCGCCGGCGTCGTGCGAGACCGTGAGGCCGAACTGAGCACGACGCTCCGGAACGTCGAGATCGACGCGCTCGACGTGGCCCTGTCGGCGCGCTACCGCACCGGTCTCCCCGTCGACGCGTGCCGTCCGGACTGCGACCCCGATCGCCAGCTCCGCGTCGGTGGGTCGGTTCGAGCGTTCGGGGGGACGGCGCGCTTCGACGTCGAACCGTGGCGCGACGGGGGGGCGTCGCTGGACGTCGGCTACGGATACGCGACCACGGTGCGACCGTTCGGATGGGTCCCCGTCGAGGTGTCCGTCGCGGGTGGCGACCGGTGGCTTGATACCGTCTCCGCCGACGTGCGCGGAACCCTGGACTCGAGGTTCGGACGGCTCGATCTGTCGGGCGGCGTGCGGCACGAACGGGACGGGGCGGTCTCGACAACGTTCACGGCGCGCGCGGGATGGTCCTACCGGACCGACGTGCCCGTCTCGTACCGCTCCGATCTCGGGCGGCTCGAGGGGCGCATCCTGGGGCCCGACGGCGCTCCACTGCCGAACGTCGTGGTGCGGGTCGACGAACGCGAGCTCGTCACCGACGAGGACGGAACCTTCGGTAGCGACGTCCTGCCGGTCGGGCCCGCGACCGTGTTCGTCGACACCACCCGCATCCCGTCGGGCATGTTGGTCGCCCCGAACCCCGTCCAGGACGTCGTGCTGGCGTCGGGCGAACCGGTTGAGCTGGCCTTCCAACTCGTCGAAGCGACCGGCGTCCGCGGGCGCCTCGTGTACGACGAGCCTCCGACCGACGTGGGCGAGGACGTCGTGTTCGGGACCGGCCAGCGTGACCTCGATCCGCAGGTGGTCGGCGGACGGACGATCATCGTACGCAACGACGCTCGCTCGTACCGGACGACCAGCGAGCCCGACGGCACCTTCGAACTGGACCGCATGTACCCGGGGACGTACCGGGTGGAAGTCGTCGACGACGCCGACTTAGAGTTCTTCCGCGTCGAACCGGAGACGCTCACCGTCGAGGTGCATGGGACCGAACCGACGCCCGTCGAAGCGCGCATCGTGCCGGAGCGCCGGACCGTGGAGATCGAGGAGCGCCCGGGCCTGTCGTTCCCCTGAGCCTCAGCCGAGGGCGTCGGGCCGGGGGAGGTACGTCGCGACGAGGTGGCCGACCCGCTTCGCCAGGTGCGGCCGCTCGTGCCCGATCAACGCCTCCCGCAGCGCCTCGAGCGTGGAGCGGAGCACCCCGAGGCCGTGCGGGGTGCCGTACCGCGCGAGGGTGGCGTCCAGCTTCGCGATCGCGTCGGTGAGCTGCGCGACGTCGCCGCGCGCGAGGCACGCCTGCGCGTGCCCGACGTGGGCGCTGGCCTCCCCGATCGCGTCGCCCGCGGCGTGGAAGGCGGTCGCCGAGCGGGCGTACGCGGCGCAGGCGCCCTCCATGTCGCGGAGCTCCGCCTTCAGGTGCCCGCGGTTCGTTTCGCACGCCGCAACGAGCCAGGGGTCGCGCACGCCGTGCGCCAAGCTCGCCGCCTCGTCGAGGTCGTCGAGGGCGGCGTCGGGTGCGCCTCGCGCGCCGTCGGCGGCGGCGAGGTTCATCAGGGCCCGCGCGACCTTCGCGTCGTCGCCCTCCGCGCGTCGTGCGGCGAGGGCGTCGGCGAAGGCGTGCCGGGCGTCCCCAGGACGCCCGGCGTCCATCGCCAACCCCCCGAGGGCGGTGGCCACGTCCGCGCGTGCGTCGGCGGGCAGGGCGTGGGCGTGGGCGTCCGCGGTGGCGCGGAGGAACCGTTCGGCGAACGGGCCCTGGCCGAGGCGTTCGTAGACCCGCCACGTCCGCGCCCCCAGGCGGAGGGCGTCGAGGGGGGCGTCCGCGATGCGGTCGCGCAGCAGGGCGTTCGCGTCGTCGATCCACGCGACGGCGTCGGCGAGGGCGTCCG
>JAVLCF010000196.1 GCA_031581195.1 Trueperaceae bacterium
CCGGTCGCGAGGTCGGTCGCCGCGATCGCGAGCGGCGCGTCGGCCTCCTCCAGCCGTGCGCCGTGGAACAGCGTGCGGTCCAGCCACGCCGCCAACCGGTCGCCGTGCACCAGCGCCCCGCGGTGCAGCCCGACGTCGGCGGCGTCGCGCCACAGCGTCGCGGCGGTCTCGCGGGTCACGACCCGGTGGAGCTCGGTCGGCGACGCCCCGAACGCGGCGAGCGCGGCGATGATCGCGCCGTAGCTGGTGCCGGCGTAGCGCGCCGGACGCAGGCCGGCGTCGCCGAAGGCGCGGAGCACCCCCACGTGCGCCGCGCCGCGCGCCATGCCGCCCCCGAGCGCCACCCCGAACCCGGCGCCTCCGGCGTTCGCGTGGACGTCCGCATCGCTCATGGCGCGCATGCTACGCGATTCGGCCGCAGCGGGCCCGGTGGTAGCATTCGCCCCATGGAGGCCGTCTACCAGCGCGCCCGCCCCGCCACCTTCGACGAGGTCGTCGGGCAGGACCACGTCAAGGAGGTCCTTGCGGCCGCGCTCGCGAAGGGCCGGACCGGGCACGCCTACCTGTTCAGTGGGCCGCGGGGGGTCGGCAAGACCACCAGTGCGCGGCTGTTGGCGATGGCGCTCAACTGCGAACGGCGCGACGAGGGGGCCGCCCCGTGCGGCACGTGCGACGCCTGCACCCGCATTCGGTCGGGACGGCACGCCGACGTCGTCGAGCTCGACGCCGCCAGCCACAACTCCGTCGACGACGTCCGCGAGTTGCGCGAACGCGTCCGCCTGGCGTCGATGGAGGGCGGCACGCGGGTGTGGATCCTCGACGAAGCGCACATGTTGAGTGGAGCGGCGGCGAACGCGCTGCTCAAGACCCTCGAGGAGCCCCCGCCCGGCCTCGTGTTCGTCCTCGCCACCACGGAACCCGAACGCCTCCCGGCGACGGTGCTGTCGCGCTGTCAGCACTTCCGCTTCCGGCGCCTGTCCGACGCGGAGATCGCCGGGAAGATCCGCGGCCTGTGCGACGCCGCCGGCGTCGAGGCGGACGACGACGCGTTGGACCTGATCGCCCGCGCTGCGGACGGCGCCATGCGCGACGCGGAATCGCTGCTCGAGCGCCTGTGGGCGGGCGGCGGGCCGCTCCGGCGCGACGACGCCGAAGCCGCGCTCGGGCTTCCGCCGCGCGAACGCCTCGAGGCGCTCGCCGACGCGTTGGGCCGCGACGACCTCGGCGCGCTGCTCGAGGAGGCGGCGCGCGCCTACCGCGACGGGTACGCCCCCCGTAGCCTCGCCGAACGCCTCGCCCGGACGCTTCGCGACGCCGTCGTCACCGACGCGGTCGGCGGGGACGGCTACCGCTCCCCCCTCCCCCGCGCGGCGCTGCTGCGGGCGCTGCACGCGTTCGACGACGAACTCCAACGCTTCGTTCGGCACGACGACCTGTACGCCCTCGAAGCGACCCTCCTCAAGACGGCGAACGCGGCCCACGGCCGCCTCGCGGCGCCCGCGACCGACGCCGCCGCACCGGCGGTGGAGGCCGCTCCGGCCGCCGCCGCCGGAGGCGGCCCCCACGAGCGAACCGCCCGGGGCCCTCGATTGGCACGCCGTCCGCAACGCCGCGACGCCGCAACTCAAGGCGTTCCTCCTCCCCGCCGAAGCGTCGACGGACGGCGCCGTCCTGACGCTCGCGTACGGGGAGAAGCACCGCTTCCACTACCAACAGACCGTCGACCGACAGGACGAACTCGCCTCCCTGATCGCGACGCAGGCCGGCCCGGGGTGGGAGATCGTGCTCGAAGGGCCCGAGGGCACCGTCCGAAAAAAAGCCTGACGGGGCGGGGGACGACCTCCCCCGCCCCGGACGCACCGACGCCGACCCAACCCCCCACCGCGTCCGAGCCGGAGGCCCCCACGCCGCCGGCCTCGACCCCGGCCGCTCCGGCGGCGGACACCCCCACGCCACCGACCCCACCCACCGCGACGCCCGACGGCGAAACCGCAGCCGACGTGGGGGAAGAGACCTCGACCCGGGACGACGCGTCCTTCGCGGCGGCGCCGGACGCCACCACGTCCGAAGCGGGACCGGCGGACGACGCCGCGGACGACGGGGACGGCGGACCGCCCCCCGACGCCCGAACGTCCTGGGAGGACGTGCCCCACGACC
>JAVLCF010000197.1 GCA_031581195.1 Trueperaceae bacterium
GGGGGGGGATGGGGTTCGCCGCATCGACACGGAGGAACCCCCTCGGTCCTGTTCTCGCTCGGTCGCTTCCCTCTTCGGTCGCCCCGGGTGGGGCCGTTCGGGAGGAGCGGGGAGCCTCTAGTGGATCCGAGGGGGTCCGTCCTCGAAGGGGTTCGTCGACGTCTCGATAGGCGAACCTCCTTTCACCTGAGAGGGTACGCCCCCGCCCGGGGATCGCGCGGTGGCGGACGCTGCTCGAGCGACGAGGATTTCGTCGTAGAATGGGGATTTGGGCGCCCGCGAGGCGCCCGCCGTCGTCCCCACCCCCAGCGGACCCCCCAGCGCGCCTCCCGCCGTACCCTCCCGCCGTACCCTCCCGCCGTGTACGCCGTCGTGCGTTCGCACGCGAACGGCGCGCGGCCGGAGCCGCGCGCCGTCTCGGGCCGTGCGGGGGACGGTGGGTCAGAAGGTCAGGAGGCCCCCGACGCTGGCGATGAGGCCGGCGAAGATCAGGGCGACGGTGTTGATGACCTTGATGAGCGGGTTGATCGACGGGCCGGCGGTGTCCTTGTACGGATCCCCCACCGTGTCGCCCACCACCGCCGCCTCGTGCGCGGGCGAGCCCTTGCCCCCGTGGTGACCGTCCTCGACGTACTTCTTGGCGTTGTCCCACGCCCCGCCCCCGTTGGACATCGTCAGCGCCATCATGAGGCCCGAGATCGTCACGCCGATCAGCAGGCCGCCCAACGCGACGGGACCGAACAGGAAGCCGATCAGCAGCGGTGCCACGACCGCCATCAGGCCGGGGATCGCCATCTCGCGCAGGGCGGCCTTCGTGACGATGTCCACCGCCCGGCCGTACTCCGGCTTGGCGGTGCCCTCCATGATGCCGGTGATCTCGCGGAACTGCCGGCGGACCTCCTCGATGACCGCGCCGGCCGCCCGGCCGACCGATTCCATCAGGAACGCGCTGAACAGGAACGGCAGCATCGCGCCGAACAACAGCCCGACGATCACCAACGGGTCGTCGAGGCGGAACGCCGCCTCCCCGAGGTCGAGGCGTTCGGCGTAGTCGGCGAACAGGACCAACGCCGCGAGCGCCGCGGAGCCGATCGCGTAGCCCTTCGTCACCGCCTTCGTGGTGTTGCCGACCGCGTCGAGCGCGTCGGTGTTGGCGCGCACCGCTTCGGGCAGCTCGCTCATTTCCGCGATGCCGCCGGCGTTGTCGGTGATGGGCCCGTACGTGTCCATCGCGACGATCATGCCGGTGACGCTAAGCATCGCGACCGCGGCGACCGCGATCCCGTACAGCCCCCCGAACAGGTAGGCGAGGAACGTCGCGAGCGCCAGGATCGTCACGGGGCCGGCGGTGGACTGCATGCCGACCGCGAGGCCGCTGATGATGTTCGTCGCGCTCCCGGTCTCCGACGCCCGCGCGATGCGGCGGACGGGGCCGTAGGCGGTCGACGTGTAGTACTCCGTGACGACCATCAGCAGCAACGTCACGACGATGCCGGTGACCGAGGCGAGGAACAGCGTGAACCAGTTCCCGCGCGCCAGCAGGTCCCCCGCGCCGCCCAGCATCACGCCGGACGCGACGAGGAAGCCCGCGGCGGACAGCGCCGCGCTGACCCACGTCCCGCGGTTGAGGGCGGCCATGATGTCGTTGTCCGCCGCGAGGCGCACGAAACGCGTCCCGACGACCGAGGCGAGGATGGCGATCGCGCCCAGCACCAGCGGGAACGTCACGAGGACCGTCACGCCGTCCGCCAGCAGGTAGCCGAGGAACACCGCCCCGATGGCGGTGACGGCGTACGTCTCGAACAGGTCGGCGCCCATCCCGGCGCAGTCGCCGACGTTGTCGCCGACGTTGTCGGCGATGACCGCCGGGTTGCGGGGGTCGTCCTCGGGGATGCCCGCCTCGACCTTCCCGACCAGGTCCGCGCCGACGTCCGCCGCCTTGGTGTAGATCCCGCCCCCGACGCGCGCGAAGAGGCTGATCAGCGACGCGCCGAACGCGAAGCCGACGAGCGG
>JAVLCF010000198.1 GCA_031581195.1 Trueperaceae bacterium
GGCGATGGTCGCCGGGGCGGTCAACGCCCCGCGCATCGACCTCGCCAACGAGGAGCTGGTGCGCGCCCACGTCCACGCCACCTGGCTCGGCGAGACCGGCATCGATCTCGGGAGCAGCATGACTGACGTTGTCGACGTCGCGCAGGAGGACGCCCCCCTCCACGCCAGCGTCCAGGAGAAGGTCGGGGACGCACGCGCCCACGCCCGGGCGCACGACCGCGCCCACCGCATCCTGGCGACGCTCGAGGACGACCTCCGGGGTGCCGCTTGGTGGCACGACGACTGGCTGGAGGAGACCTTGCGGGCGGCCCCCCGCCGGTTCGACGACGCCGCCGGACGGTGGCGGTCGCTGTACCGCGCCGCCGTCACACAGATGGAGCGCCAGCATGCCGTGATCCTGGACGCCAGCGCGAGCAAGGCCAAGCACGACCGGGCGGAACGCCTTCGCCGCGAGGCGAGGACGCAACGCGACCTCCTGACCGAGAGGGGGCCCGCCCTCAGCAGCGACTTCTTCAGTTACCGCTACTACGCCAGCGAGGGGTTCCTTCCCGGCTACGCCTTCCCGCGCCTCCCGCTGTCGGCCTACATCCCCGGGAGCGGCCGCGGGCGGGGACGCGACGACTACCTCTCCCGCCCCCGCTTCCTCGCCCTCCAGGAGTTCGGGCCGCGCGCGTTCGTGTACCACGACGGCGCGAAGTACCGCGTGGACCGGGTCCTGCTTCCCCCGACCGAGGACGGCGACACCGACGTCGCGAACACGGTCGCCAAGCGGTGCGGGGCGTGCGGCTACCTCCATCCCGTCGACGACCGCAGCGACCCGGAGGTGTGCGAACGCTGCGGCGAGGCCCTCGAGCACGCCCTCCACGCGCTGCTGCGCATGCAGAACGTCACGACGCGCCGCGTCGAGCGGATCAACAGCGACGAAGAGGAACGCCAGCGCCAGGGGTACGACGTGATCACGGGCTACCGCTTCACCGAGGAGCGGGGCGAGACGCAGCGCCACACCGCGACCCTCGAGCGGGACGGCGCACCCGTCGCGACCCTCGACTACGGAACGGCCGCGACCCTGTGGCGCATCAACCTCGGGTGGAGCCGCCGCAAGGACCCGCACGACGTCGGGTTCCACCTCGACGTCGAGCGGGGCACGTGGGCGCGCAACCCGCAGGACAAGGACGCGGACCCGAGCGACGACCCGGACGCGGAACCCGAGACGCGCGCCGTCCGCAAGGTCGTGCCGTTCGTCGAGGACCGCCGCAACGCCCTCGTCTGGACGCCCACCGAACCCCTGTCCGCCGAGGCGATGGCGACGCTGCAGGCTGCACTGAAGAACGCGATCCAGATCGCCTACCAGCTCGAGGACGCCGAACTCGCCGCGGAAGCGCTTCCGAACGGCGATCGACGCGACGCCCTCCTGATCTACGAGGCGGCCGAGGGTGGGGCCGGCGTACTGCGGAGCCTCGTCGACGACCCCGCCGCCGTCCCGCGCATCGCGCGCCGCGCCCTCGAGCTCCTGCACTTCGATCCCGCATCGGGGGACGACCGCGGCCAGGCGCCGCGCGCGCGGGAGCGCTGCGAAGCCGCGTGCTACGACTGCCTGATGTCGTACGGCAACCAGTGGGATCACGCGCTGCTCGACCGCTTCCTCGTTCGCGACGCCCTGCTCGAGCTCCGCGACGCCACCCTCCGCAGCGCCCCCGGGCCCGCGTCCCGCCCCGACCACCTCGCGAGCCTGAAGGCCCACTGCGACAGCGAGCTGGAGCGTCGCTTCCTCGACGCGTTGCAGGCCCGCCTGCTCCGGCTTCCCGACGCGGGGCAGGTGAAGGTGGACCTGAACGGACGCGTCGCGAAACCCGACTTCCTCTACCGGGCCCAGGGCGTCCTGGTGTTCGTCGACGGCCCCGTGCACCGGCACGCCGACGTCGCGGCCCGCGACCACGCGATCGAGGACGCCGCCGCCGACGCC
>JAVLCF010000199.1 GCA_031581195.1 Trueperaceae bacterium
TCGCGTCCACGGCCGCCTCGGTCAGGTCCCCCATCACGAGCCGGACCTCCGCCGTCCCCCCACCGTCGCGGGGCACCGAGCGGGTGCGCTCGGGGGGACGCCGGGTCGGATCGCTCGGGGACGCCGGCGCCGGCTTCGCAGGCGCCGACACGTCGGACGCGCCGGTCGCGCGGGCCGCCCGCTCGGCCCGACGTTGCTCCAGGGCGGCGCGCTTGGCGTCGTAGGCGTCCCCCGCCAGGAGGTCGTCGCGCTCGAAGCCGGTCCGGCGGCGCTCCGCTTCGGCGCGCATGCGTTTGCGGGCGCCGCCGACGTCGCCCCGCTCGAGCGCGTCGGCGATGCGGTCGATCGCCGCCCGGTGACGGCGGATCGGGGGGACGTCGGGGGCGTCCGCGACGAGGGCGCGCATCGCGGCGACCTCCGCCGCGACCGCGGCGCGGTCGCCGCGCCGGGCGGCGTCGAGCGCGACCTCGCGGCGGGCCGCGATCCGGTGCGCGGCGTCCGCGGCCGCGACCGCGTCGTCGCGCGCGGCGGCGGCGTACGTGGCGTCGTCGAGGAGGGCGACCCGCAGATCGAGGTCGACGGCGGCGGGGGCGCCGGTGGGGTCGGTCCACGTGAGCACCAGGGTGCCGGCGTCGACGTCGGTCGCGGGGTCGCCGGGCGCGACCTCCACCTCGGCCAGGACGTCCAGGGGGAGGCCGTCGACGAGGTCGGGCAGGACCGTCGCGTCGCCGTCGACGCCGTACGCACCGAGGACCGACGCGAGGTGGACCCGCGGGTCGCCGTCGGCGGTCCGGGCGCGAACGTCCCGGGCGACGGTCGCGTCGGCCCCGACGACCTCCGCGACGACCGCGTCGCGGACGTCGCCCGCGGTTTCGGCGTAGCCGAACCGGCCGGCGCCGGCCTCGGCGAGGGCCGCGAGCAGGTCCTCCCCGAAGCGCGGGCCGACCCCGAGCGTGCTGGTGGCGATCCCGGTGGCGTGGAGGTCGGCGACGTCCTGGGCGAACGTCGCGGGGTCGGTGACGCCGACGTTGGCGCGGCCGTCGGTGAGGAGGAGGACGCGGGCGCGTCGGGCAGGGTCCAGGTGGTCGGCAAGCGCCTGCGCACCCTCGGTCCAGCCACCGTGGAGGGCGGTGCGTCCGCGCGCCGTGACGTCGTCGACCGCCGCGTGCAGGGCGCTGCGGTCCGACCCGAGTTCGGTGAGGGGCGCGCGTCGCTCGACCTCATGGTCGAACGTGACGAGGGCGACCCGGTCGCCGTCCTCGAGGAGGTCGATCGCGTCGTGCGCGCCCTGCCGCGCCGCCTCGAGCGGCGCCCCCCGCATCGAGCCGGAGCGGTCGAGGACGAGGGCGAGATCGAGGGGGGTGCGCGCGGGGCGTGCACCGTCCTCGAGGTGCCCCTCGAGACGCAGGAGGACGGGAACCGTGCCGCCCGCCGCGGGGAGGCCGTCCGGGACGAGCGGTCGGAGGGTGGCGGTCACGGTCCCGCCGCCGGCGGCGTGGCTCCGGGCGTGCGCCGTCGTGGCGGGGGTGGCGTCGGGGGTGGCGTGCGGGTCGGTGCGGTCGTTCTCCGGCATTCAGTCCCTCCCTTGGGCGTAGAGCACGATCTGGCGGACGACGTGGTCGAGCAGGCGTTGGCGGGCGTCGATGGTGGCGGGGAGCCGCACGTCCCTGCGGACGTGCAGCTCGACGCCGTCGAGGAGGGGGACGCGGTCCCAGGCGACCGCGTCGGGGGCGGTGCGGGGGTCGACGGCGGCGTCGAGGGCGAGCAGGTCGACGCCGGCCGGGTCGGAGGGGGGCGGGTGGGGCGCTCGGGGACCGGCGGCGCTGCGAGCGCGGATGGCGTCGAGGGCGGCGCGGGCGGCGGCGCGCGGGTCGGCGGCCGCCGCAGCCTCGCCGAGCCGGG
>JAVLCF010000200.1 GCA_031581195.1 Trueperaceae bacterium
GCACCGCCGCCCCCCGCACCGCCGCCCCGGACGTCGCGGACGCCCCCGCCGACGCCCCCGCGGCCGCCGCCGACGCGGCGCCGCTCGACCCGCGCTTCGCGACGTGGTCGGCGTGGAAGCTCGAGCGCGAACTCGAGCGCCTGCAGGCGTCCATCGACGCCGGCGAACGCGACCTCGCCGACCTCGCCGACGCGCTCGCCCGCCCCGACCCCACGACCGACCTCGCCGAACTCGGCCGACGCCACGCCGACGCCGAAGCGCGCCTCCTCGAGGCGATGGCGGACTGGGAGGCGGCGCAGCACGCCCTCGACGCCAAACGCAACCCCAGCCCGGCACGCCCGCGATAGACTCCCCGCGACCCTCGGGCGGCGCCCGCCCGACCGGGAGGAGGCCGCATGCAACGCATCCGATTCCGCAGCACCGCCGGCGTCGCGTGGGGCGAGCTCGAGGGCGGCGACGTGCACGTCCTCGCCGGCCCGTTGGGTCGCCGCACCGGCGAAGTCCTCGCCGTCGGCGACGTCGGCCTGCTCGCCCCCGCCGACCCCACCAGCATCGTGTGCGTCGGCAAGAACTACGCCGACCACGTCGCGGAGATGGGCGGCGACCGCGCGAACCTGCCGTCCGAGCCGGGGCTGTTCCTCAAGTCCATCGGCACCCTCGCCGGGCCCGGCGACCCCATCCGCTACCCCACCTGGACCGATGATCTGCAGTACGAGGGGGAGCTCGCCGTCGTCATCGGGCGGGAGATGCGCGACGTGCCCGCCGACCGCGCCCTCGAGCACGTGCTCGGCTACACGATCGCGATCGACGTCACCGCCCGCGACAAGCAGCGCAGCGACCTGCAGTGGGTGCGCGCGAAGAGCGCCGACGGGTTCTGCCCCACCGGCCCGTGGCTCGAAACCGACCTCGATCCCGGCGACGTCCGGCTCCAGACCCTCGTCAACGGCGAGGTCCGCCAGGACGCCCGCACCCGCGACCTGATCTTCGGCGTGCCCGAGGTGCTCGCCTACGTCTCGAGCTTCCTCACCCTCCGCCCCGGCGACCTCGTCCTGACCGGCACGCCGGAGGGCGTCGGCCCGCTCGCGGTCGGCGACGCCATCGAGGTCCGCATCGAGGGGATCGGGGCCCTCCACGCCGACGTCGAGGCCGGCTGACCCGACGCACCGTGAACGCCCCGCCGACGCACCCCCCGCCGACGCCCCCCCCGGACGTCACCGACCTCGGTGGCGGGGTGCACCGCATCGACGCCCGCCTCGGCGGGCGACCCGAGGTCGTCGCGGTGTACGTCCACGCGCTCGCCGACGGCGGCGTCGCGCTCGTCGAGACGGCGTCCGGCGCGACCGTAACGACCGTCCAGAACGCCCTCGCGGAGCTCGGCGTAGGGCCCCGCGACGTGCGCGCGATCGTGGTGACGCACGTGCATCTGGACCACGCCGCCGGGGCCGGCCGCCTCGCCGCCTGGAGCGGCGCCCCCGTCCTCGTGCACCCGCGCGGCGCGCCGCACCTCGCCGACCCCCGCCGCCTCTGGCGCAGCGCCGCGCGGCTCTACGGCGCCGCGATGGACCCGCTGTTCGGACCGATGGAGCCGGTCCCCGACGCCGCCCTCCGGCCGGTCGAGCCGGGACCGCTCGAGCTGGGCGGGACGCGCTTCGAGGTGCTCTTCGTGCCCGGCCACGCCGAGCACCACCTGGCCCTCCTCGGGCAGGCCGGCGACGCGTACGTCGGCGACGCCGCCGGCATCCTGCTGCCCGGCGTGCCCCGCATCCGCCCCGCCCTCCCGCCGCCCGAGACCGACCTCGCGGCCGCCGCCACCTCCTGCGCCACCCTCGCGGCGCACGCGCCCACCC
>JAVLCF010000201.1 GCA_031581195.1 Trueperaceae bacterium
GAAGCCGGACACCCCAATCCTCCCCACAGAAATCACGGATCGAGTGTTGTCGTGACGTTCGTCAGTCTCTTCGCCGGCGTTGGAGGGTTCGACCTCGGCCTCGAGCGTGCCGGCCACACCGTCGTCGGCCAAGTCGAAATCGATCCCTTCAACCAAAAAGTCCTCAAGAAACACTGGCCGGACGTCCCACGCATCAATGACGTGCGGGAATTCACCGGCACGGAATTCGGGCCGTTCGACATGCTCGTCGGCGGGTACCCCTGCCAACCCTTCAGCACCGCTGGACACCGCAAAGGAACGAACGATGACCGTCACCTTTGGCCCGAAATCGTTAGGGTCGTTCGCCACGTACGACCAAAGTACGTCCTCCTGGAAAACGTCCCAGGGCACCTTAGCTTGGGGTTCGACCAAGTACTCGGGGACCTGGCCGAGAGCGGGTACGACAC
The DNA here is from genome assembly GCA_031581195.1 of Trueperaceae bacterium. Taxonomy (NCBI): domain Bacteria; kingdom Thermotogati; phylum Deinococcota; class Deinococci; order Trueperales; family Trueperaceae; species Trueperaceae bacterium. The sequence goes on from JAVLCF010000201.1 coordinate 447, forward strand.
GGAATGGGACTGCATACCAGCTGCAGCCGTTGGCGCCCCTCACCGCCGTGACCGCCTATTCGCACTGGCCTACCCCCACAGCCAGCATGCACACGGGCGCCACCACCAGGAAAACCGCGAAACGCTACCCAGGCAGAGGCAGCAACCTTCCCGAAGCCGCCCAACTCGCAGCGATCGGCGACCCGAGGTACTGGATTCCGGACGGCAACACGGTCTTCGTGTTCGACGAGAACGACAACCCACTCCTGGTGTGCCGCCACTGTTTGGAGCCGCACGAGGATTGGCATGGACCACTCAACCCCGACTGGACGGAATGGCTTATGGGGTTTCCCGCGGGGTGGACGTTCATCCCACCGAACGACTGACGGCCGTCGGGAACGCCGTCGTCCCCCAAGTCGCTCAATGGATTGGCGAAAGGCTGCCCGCATGAACGGACGCGCCAGCAAAAACAAAGGCAGTAACGCCGAACGCGAAATCGTGAAGCTCGCACGCAAGCACTACCTCGACGCCGAACGCGCGTACGCCAGCAACGGCCGCGCCCTCGGGCACGCCGAAACGTGCGACGTCACCATCCAAAACACCCCCTGGCAAATCAAACGCCGCAACAAAATCGCGACGTACATCAAGCCCCCCGCCGGCACGATCGGCACCCTCGTCAGGGAAGACCGCGGCCAATGGCTTGCCGTACTTCCCGCCCACATTCTGTTTGACCTCCTCCACAGGACCGGCATCGAAATCAAGGACAGCCAATGACGTGGACCGAACACGAACTCCAAATCCTCGAAAAGCACTACGCCCGCCGCGGCGTCAAAGCCGTCCAAGAACACCTCAAACGACACGGGTACAACCGCTCGATCCACAGCATCTACAGCAAAGCCTGCCGCCGCATGATTGACGACACCCCCAAAAACATGGTGCCCCTATCAACCGTCCACCCACGCAGCGACGAAACACAAACCCCCGCACGCTACGCCTACAAAAAAGCCGTCGAGGATGGCGTGCTGAAAGAACGCCCCCACCGCCTCCGTCGCTACCTCGTCCCCACCTGGTGGGCTGACCAATACATCAAAACCCTCGAAGAACGAATGGAAGCGGACACCAGCAACTGGTGGACCACCACGTACTTCGCATCCCAACTCGGCATTGACCGCAGGAAGCTCTGGCGCATCCGCACCCACAGGGCCCCCCACCCCCTCGCCCACAAGATCCGTGCCGTCCCCACGAGAAGGGGGTACCACACGCCCGCCGTGTATTACGAACCGACCGCCGCCCAAACCATCGTCACGCAAACCAAACAACTCACGTCATGACCGAAAAACAGCACGAAATCCTCAAGGACCTCATGTACGAAACGCAAGCCGGCGGCCTCTACGACGCCGAAAAACACGGGACGAACGGCA
>JAVLCF010000202.1 GCA_031581195.1 Trueperaceae bacterium
CGGAGGTCCGGGGGCGTCACGCCCGCCGCGCGATCGCGCGCAGGACGTCGGCGTACATCGCGAGGCGGGCCCGGACGCCGGCTACGAACCCGCGTTTCTCCTCCTTCATGACCTGACCGACACCGTCCAGGGCGACGTCGGTGGGGGGCGCGCCGCGGCGGCGGAGGGTGCGCTCGAGCGCGACCTCCACCCCGAACCGCGCCGACGCCAGATCGGGCACCGCGAGGAGCGCGTCGCGCGGCACCACCCGCTGCCCGCCGAGCCCGGGGGCGAGGCGTTGCGCGCTGGTCGTCGCGGCCCGCGCGCCGCGAAACACGCCGCGCGTCGACGCCGCGCGCCCCTCGAGGACCGGACGCAAGAGTGCGTGCACGTGGGCCGGGGCGAACCCCTCGAGGTCGGCGTCGAGCAGCACCAGCAGGTCGGCGTCGGACGCGGTCGCGCCGGCGTGCAGCGCGCCGCCCTTCCCGACGTTGTGCGGGAGGCGAACGACGCGCGCGCCGGCGGCGACGACGACGTCGGCCGTGCGATCGCGCGACCCGTCGTCCACGACCAGGACCGGGCCGACGTCGGCGTCGCGGGCGGCGGCCACGACCCGCGCGACGCGCGGCGCCTCGTCGTACGCCGCGATGAGGACCTCGATGCGCGGCCCCTTCGCGGACGGGGTGCGCGGACGGGTGTCGGCGGGGGGCATCGGCGCGCTCAGCCGGCCGAGAGAAGCCCTTGGACTTCCTGCAGGGTGATGAGCACGATCAACGCCAGCACCGCCACGATCCCGACGAGATGGAACGCCTCCTCCTGGCCGGGACGGAACGGCCGGCCCCGGAGCGCGACGACGCCCGCCACCAGGAGGCGCCCGCCGTCCAGGCCGGGAATGGGGAGGAGGTTGAACACCGCCAACGAGAAGTTGATGAGGGCCGCCACCACGAGGACCGGGGCGATGCCGACCTGCGTCGCGTCGTTCACGATCCCGACGATGCCGACCGGCCCCGCAACCTCCTCGCTCGTGCGGCCCGTCGCGGCGGACGCGAAGCCGCGCGCGAAGCCGACCACCATCTCCGGGACCGCCCGCACCGCGAACGTCGCGGATTCGGCGAAGGCGACCGGGAGCGGGACCGGCGCCACCTCGAGCGGCGCCAACTGCACGCCCAAGCGCGGCGGTTCGCCGGCGGGCACGTCGTCGGGGGGCCAGGGGACCTCCAGCGGCACGAGGACGCCGTCGCGACGCAGTTCGAGGCGGAGGCGGTCCCCCGCACCGCGGATCGCGTCGACCGCTTCGGCCGGGGTCGGGTCGACCGCCGTCCCGACCCGCGCGAGGACGTCCCCCGCGCGCACGTCCAGGCGCTCGGCGAGCGAGTCCGGCGCGACCGCGGCGATCTCGGCGCCCGATACGTCGGGCGGCACGTCGCTCGTCAAGGTTCGGAAGGCGGGGTTCGCGACGACGGCGGCCGTCAACAGCACGGTGCCGAGCACGAAGTTCGCGACGACCCCCCCGATCAGCACCCACGCCTTGCCGGCGAAGCCGAGGTCGGCCATCCCGCCCTCGGGCGCCTTCAGGTTGCCGTCCGCGTCGCGTTCGGCGGCGAGGCCGGGCAGGTCGACGTACCCCCCCAACGGCACGGCGGACAGGCGCCATTCGGTGCCGCGCCAGGTCCGGCGCCACACGACGGGCCCGAACCCGACGCTGAAGGCGCGCACGGGCACCCCGACGCTGCGGGCGTTGAGGTAGTGCGCGAACTCGTGCACCAGGACCGCCGTCAGGAGGATCGCGAGGAACGTGAGGGCGGTGATCACCGAGAGGTCTCCACGCCCGCAGTATGGCAGCGCCGAGGGGGGCGCACCGTTCCG
>JAVLCF010000203.1 GCA_031581195.1 Trueperaceae bacterium
TGCCGACGCCGGTCACGACGTTCACCTCGTCCTCGGAACGGCGCAGGGCCCCCTGCTGCCCGAGGTCGGAGCCCACGTCCGCATCGTCGAGCTGCACGCGGCGAACATGCTTGCAGCGGTACGCCCGCTCGCGAACTACCTCCGGACCGCCCGCCCCGCCGCCCTCCTCGCCACGCTCCGGAACGCCAACCTCGCCGCCGTCGCCGCGCGGTCGCTCGCCCGAACCCCGTGCACGCTCGTGCTGCGGGAGGCGAACACGCTGAGCGAACCGCTCCAACGTCGGTTCTCCCTCAAGCTCGCGACCTACCGTCGCCTGATGCGCCGCCTCTACCCCGCCGCCACGCACCTCGTCGCCAACTCGGAGGGGTCCGCCCAGGACCTGTCCGACGTGTCCGGCGTTCCCCTCGAACGGATCGCCGTGCTCCCCAATCCCATCGACGTCGCCACCCTCGACGCCCGCGCCGGGGAACCCATGCACCCCCCACCGCCCTTCGGGGATCGCTCGACCCATGCCCGCATCGTCGCGATGGGGCGCCTCACCGAACAAAAGGGGTTCGACGTCCTCCTCGACGCCTTCGCCGAGCTCGTGGGGCGACGCCCCGCTACCCTCGCGCTCCTGGGGGAGGGCGACGAACGCGAAGCCCTACGCGCGAGGGCGGAACGCCACGGCGTCGGCCACCTCGTGTGGATGCCGGGGTTCGTGCCGAACCCGTACCCGTACCTCCGGAACGCGGACGTCTTCGCCCTCGCGTCGCGCTGGGAGGGGTCCCCGAACGTCGTCAGCGAAGCGCTGGCCTTGGGCGTTCCAGTCGCCGCCACCGATTGCCCCCACGGACCCCGCGAACTGCTGCGCGACGGTGCGCTCGGTGCGCTCGCCGCCGTCGACGACGCACCCGCGCTCGCAAAGGCGATCGAACGGACGCTCGACCGTCCGCCCGACCCCGGCGCCCTCCGCGACGCGGCGCGCGGGCAGGATGCGTCGGTCATCGTCCGCCGCTACGAGGCGCTCCTCGCGCCCGCCGTGGAGCCGCACCCCCACGCCGAGCGCGGCACGCCGGCGGGGGGCTCGCCGACGTGAGCGCCCCCGTGGCACGACTTCGAGCGGCGTGGCGGGAGCGCACGTTCCTCCGTCACCTCGGAATCCTGATGTCCGGTACGGCGCTCGCTCAGGTCGCGTCGCTCCTCGCGGCGCCCCTCCTGACGCGCCTGTACAGCGCGGCCGACTTCGGGACGTTCGGGGTGTTCCTCAGCATCGCCGCCATCCTCGGGGTCGTCGCGGGCGCTCGCCTGGAGTTGACCCTCGCCCTCCCCGACGATGCGGCGGTCGCGGCGAACCTCCTCGCCGTCAATCTGGTCGCCATCGCCGCGATCGCCGGCCTCACGACCCTCCTTCTTCTCGCGTTCGACACCGCCCTCGTGGCGTGGGTGAACGACCCCAGGATCGCGCCGTGGATCCCGTGGATTCCGGTCTCGGTGGCCCTCATCGGGATCTTCCAGGCGTTCACCTACCAATCGATTCGCGGCGAGCGGTTCGGCGTGCTCGCCGGCGCTCGGATCACGCGGACGTTGACGACGGTGTCGCTCCAAAGCCTCCTCGGGGTCCTTTCGGGAGGCGTCGTCGGCCTCGTCGGCGGCCACCTGACGGGCCAGACGATCGGCGCCCTGACGCTGTTCCTCCGCTCCGTCCGGCCGACGACCCGGGCGTTGCGGCGCCACGTGACCCTCGCGTCGATGCGCGATGCGGCCCGCGATCACCTCGACTTCGTGCGGTTCGGCGCCCCGCAAGCGCTGCTGAACTCCGTAT
>JAVLCF010000204.1 GCA_031581195.1 Trueperaceae bacterium
GTGGTGACGGCGAGGAGGACGAGCGCGAGGGGCGAGGCGGGCAGCAGGTCGGGGCCGGCGAGGCGGGCGAGGAGGGCGTACGCGCCGGTGGCGAACGCCCACCCGCGGACTTGGCGTTGGAGTTGGTCGGCGTCGGTGAGGCCGTACCCGGGGTAGAGCCCTTCGCGGAGCGCGAAGGCGGGCCAGAGGAGCAGGAGCCAGGGGAGGGGGCCGTCGAGGGGGGGCAGGACGCCGGCCGTGACCCACGACGCCCCCGCGAGCCCGACGGCGGCGATCGCGAGGTCGGTGGCGGCCAGGACGAGCCGGACGAGGAGGGTGCGGGGGGCGTCGTCGTAGGCTGTGGTGCGTTCCGTGGGGTCGGTGGCGTCGGGTGGGGCGGCGTGCGTCGCGTCCGCGACCGGCGGCGAATCCATTGGGGCGCCCCCGAGGGGGTGCGGGGCCCGCCCCCGGCGCCAGCCGGCGCCGGCCGCGAGGGGGTAGAGCACCGCGCCGGACAGGAGCGTGGCGTCGAACAGGTTGACGGCGAGGGCGGCGCCGGCGACGGCGAGGAGCCCGAGGTCGCGCGCCCGGACGGCGGGCCCGAGGAGCGCGGCGAGGAGTAGCGCGAGTCCGGCGAGGCCGAGCGCGCCACGCTCCACCCAGGTCCACAGGACGAGGTTGTGTGGGTGGTCGGGCACGAGGGTGCGTTGGGCGGCGTACGGCTCGGTGCGGGCGTAGCGGTCGGCGAAGGCGTCGGGGCCCCACCCGACGAGCGGGCGTTCGGCCCCCATGCGGAGCGCGACGCTCCAGAGGGGCGCGCGGGCGTAGTCGAACGAGAGGCCGGTCCGGGCGGGCCCCGGGACGTAGGGGCCGGCGGTCGTGCTGCGCTCGAGCTGGAGGCCCGCCATCCGGCCGGTGGTGCCCGCCTCGCTGCGGGCGTCGGGCGTGAAGCCCACGAACCAGGTGAGGGGGTCCGTGCCCTGGTAGGTGAAGGTCGCGGCGACGCGGCGCCAGGTGGCGTCGGCGTCCAGCACCCGGGCGCCCTCGAGGCGCCCGGGGCCCTGCACCGACGCCGACCACCCGTCGTCCGCCCAGGTCGCGATCAGCACGAAGGGCGGGGCGGAGTCCCCGCCCTCCGCCGCGCGGTCGAGCGGGGTTCCCCACCCCTGGAAGCCGGGGTGGGTCGGGCCGGTCGCGTCGATCCAGCCGCTGAGCGTGTACGTCGCGCCCGGCTCGAGGCGGACGAGCTGCTGGAGGCGGTACCAGCCCGGCGCACCGCGTTTCGTGACGGTGTACGCGGTGTAGGGCGCCCCCGCGAGCGCGACCGGTTCGGTGGTCACGTCGACCCAGCGGTCGTCCCACGCGTCGGCGTAGGGCACCTCCGTGCCGGCGAACAGGTTGACGCGGGCGGGATCGCCCGCCCCGGCGTTCAGCGTGAAGCCGAGGCGCCCCCACCCGAGGAGGGGCGCGAGGCCGGCCGACAGGCCGATCATCGCGGCGAGCAGGACCGCCTCCACCAGGCGGGGCCGGCGTTGGCCCGGCGGCCGGAGGAGGAGGAAGGCGAGGGCGAGCGCGATCCAGGCGACCGCGGCCTCGAGGGATCCCGAAACGAGGATGCCGAGGGCGGCGAGGAACAGCGCGGTCCAGGCCACCCCGCGCCGGGCGGCGGTCACCAGCGCGATCACCCCGCCGACCACCAGGACCGTGTGGCCGTACAGGGCGGGCGAGGCGTCCCACAGGATCGCGTGCGCGACGGTCCGCGACACCCCGAACTGCAGGCCCTCCACCGCGTTCAGGAACCCGC
>JAVLCF010000205.1 GCA_031581195.1 Trueperaceae bacterium
TTCCAGGCCTGATCGACGCGCACGTCCGCCTCACGATCGTCGGGACCCATCCGAGCGAGAAGACCGATGACGTCCTCCTTCACGGCCCTGCGGATGATCCGGAACGAAGTCGAGCGCCTCCGCACGACGCTCACCGCCTACGTTCGCACCCTCTCGGCCGTGCACCTGATCGCCGAGGCGGTTCCGGTCGACGGCGTCACCCCGCCCTCCGCGCGGGCTCCGGAAGGCCCCCCTCGCCCGCGACGCGCACCACGAGACCTTCGCGAAGGCCGTCCGGGCGGGCGTACCATCGTGGCTGGAACCGACGACCTGAACGGCCGCCTCTCGTACGAGCTGGACCGTATGTCCGACGCCCACGTGCCGGCCGAAGCCGTCCTCCATTCGGACAAGGTCCACGACCCCGAGCGCCTCGTCCGTCCCGACCTCGGCCCGATCCAGCCTGGACACGATCGTCGTACGCGGCGACTCCGCACAGGACTTGGCGGCGGTGAAGGCCGTCGGACTCCTGGTGCTGGGGGCCAGGCGCAGCACCGGGATGCGAACGAAGACGGGCCCCACCGCCCCAACGGAACCACGCGACGGGGCAGCGATCGATGTGGGCCAGCCAGCGGGGCCGCTACCGGTCCCGCAACGCCTCGGGAAGCAACGCCTGTGGCGCGTTCTGGTACGCGACGAATCGCGTGAAGCGTTCGATGGCGTAGGTACCTACGGAGGTGCCACGACCGTCGGACGTGGCCGGGAACGGTCCGCCGTGGACCATGGCGGGGCTCACCTCGACACCCGTCGGAAATCCGCCGAACAGCACGCGGCCTGCGCGGTCGGCGAGGACGGCAAAGAGGGGGCGAACGACGTCCAACTCGTCGTCCTCCGCGTGGACGGTGGCGGTCAACTGCCCCTCCATGGCGCGGGCGAAAGCGACGAGGTCGACAACGTCGCGATACCAGACCAAGACCGTGCTAGGGCCGAACACCTCGTGCAGGAGCGTGGGGTCGGCCCGAACGGCGGCCAGGTCCACTTCCCACGCGGCGGCCGACGCGGCGGTGGGGCCGTCCGCAGCGTAGCCCTGGGCGAGGGGCGTGCCACCCGCCTCGCGGAGTGCGTCGATGCCCCGTCCGTACATCTCGCACACGCGGGCGTTCAGCATGGTGCCGCCGGGCGTGGCCTCGGTTCGTCGGGCCAGCTCGGTCGCGATGGCATCCCCGTCGGCACCGCGGGGCACAAGGACGACGCCGGGGTTGGTGCAGAACTGGCCGACGCCCAGCGTGAACGAGACGTGGAGGCCTTCGGCGATCGCCTCGCCGCGCGCATGGGCGGCGCCGGGAAGCACGAAAACAGGATTGACGCTACCCATCTCGGCGTAGACGGGGATCGGTACAGGCCGCTCGGTCGCGATGCGCATGAGGGCCTCTCCCCCACCTCGGGAACCTGTAAAACCCACAGCACGAATCTCGGGCGCACGCACCAGCTGCGCCCCGGCGTCGTGACCGTCGTCGAACAAGAGTGAGAACACACCGTCTGGAAGACCGGTACGGTGAGCCGCATCGGCGATCGCGGCGCCGACGAGCTCGGAGGTACCGGGGTGGCCCGGGTGGGCCTTGACGACGACGGGACAGCCAGCGGCGAGTGCGGAGGCGGTGTCGCCGCCGGCGACGGAGAACGCGAAGGGGAAGTTGCTGGCACCGAATACGGCGACGGGCCCGATCGCGCGCCGCATCGATCGGAGGTCCGGCTTAGGCGCGGGGGTGCGGTCAGGATCGGCCGGGTCGATGCGG
>JAVLCF010000206.1 GCA_031581195.1 Trueperaceae bacterium
GGCCAGCCAGATGGCGTGCACGTGGGCTCGAACGAGTTCCTCGTTGCCGAGGTCCAGCCGTGGCGCGCTGACCACGCCGGCGACCATCGCCTCCTGGCGCTTGAAGAAGTACTGGTCGTGCGGGCTGAGCGAACTGGCGTACGAGAACACGAGGGCCGGTTGACCGCTGCGGCCGGCGCGACCGCTGCGTTGCGCGTAGTTCGCGGGCGTCGGGGGGACGTTGCGGAGGTTCACGACGTTGAGCGAGGCGATGTCCACGCCGAGCTCCATGGTCGGGCTGCAGAACAGGACCGGGAGGTCGCCCTCCCGGAACGCCGCCTCGCGATCCAGGCGGGTTTCGTTGGGGACCTGGGCGGTGTGTTCCGCCGCGTGGATGCCCGCGAGCTGGTTCGCGACGTCGCCGTAGTACGCGGCGAAGTAGCGGTTCGCCTCGGCGCCGGGCGCACCGTCCGCGTCGTCGGCCGGCGGCCGGAGTCGCTCGAGGGGATCCTCCGCGGGGGTGCCGTCCCCGACCTGCCAGCGCATGACGGCGGCGTTGAGGCGGTAGCCGGGGACGTCGCCCTTCGGGCGTACGTCCTCGGCGACGGTGAGGAAGCCGGCGCGGCGGAGCGCCTCGAACAGGTCCGCGATCAGGCGGTCGGTCGCCTCGAGGTTGGTGCCGTCCTCCCAGGCGTGGAGGACGCCGTCGCGGCGCACGAACCGCCCGAACGTGCTTCGCGCCGAGACGAACGTCCACTCGCGCGAGTCGTACTGGACGCCGGAGCTGCGGGGGAGGGCGACGCCGGCGTACTCGAGCCGTTCGTCGTCCCCCACGCTCCAGTGGTCACGGAGGCGCTGGTGGCTCCGTCGCTTCAGGCTCTCCTGGTGCTCCTCGCGGAGGGGGTCGGCGTGGATCACGAGGTGCTTGCGGAGCAGATCCAGCAGGACGTGCGCGACCCGCGTGCGTTCCTCGGACGTCGCGCGCGCCAACGCCGGGTGGGCGTCCGCCCACAACGGTTCGTGGCGCACGGCCTCGTCGAGGTCGGGGTAGGCGATCCGGAGCAGCCCGACCTGTTCGAGGTTGGGGAGGTGGATCCGCCACCCGCGCTTCAGGTCCTGGAACAGGCGGTAGGCCAGGACCTCGCGGAGCAGCGCTTCGGTGTCGGACCGCGCCTTGAGGATGAGCGTGGGGTCGAGGGCGTACGCCTCGAAGGGGAGGTCGAGGGCGTCGAAGACACGGTGCGCGAGCTCCGCGTGGCCGAGCCCGGCCGGGCCGGCGTTCGCGACGGCGCGGTACAGCCCACCGCGCAGCAGGCCGACGTCGACGAAGTCGTTGAAGTGGCCGGCTTGAAGGGCGGCGTCCTGGCGGTTGTCGGTGAACGACAGCAACTTCCGGGCGGAGGCGGGGAGGTCGCTGTCCTGCAGACGCCGCACCGCCGCCAGCCCGAGGATCGTCGTGCTGGTGGACCGCCCCTCGCTGCTGAACACGTTCAGTTTCGCGTAGTCGCTACGCCGGCCCGAATGCTCGACGCCGCACGAGGGACAGAACCGGAACGGTGCGGGGATCCACGCGAACGGGCGCCCTCCGGGGCGCTCGACCGCGTCGGGACCGACGCGGACGAGCGTCGGCTTGTGGTCGCGGTGGTCCTTCTTGACGCGCGGTTCGCCCTTCGCGCTCACCTCGACCCAGTCGGGCGGGAGGTGCGCGATCGCCGCCTCGTCGGGCGTCGCCCGCAGCCCCTCGAAGTCGATCCCC
>JAVLCF010000207.1 GCA_031581195.1 Trueperaceae bacterium
CACGTCGAACCCGCCCGACACCGTCACCGACCCATTCGTCCCATCACTCGACGACACCGAACCCTCGATCGCGCCCTCCACGGCATCGAACCCACCCGCCACCGCACGCGGCGCGAGATCGACGGTCAACGTCAGCGAATCGGCGGTGTGGTACGGGCCCACGTCGAAGACGCACTCCGCATCGGAGAACGTATTCTGCGGAAGCCGATACGTCACGTCACCGGACGCATCCGGGACGATCGCGTCGAATCGGTAGTTATCCGCCGTGAACTTCGAATCGTTACTGCGTTCCTGATAATTCGAATACAAATTGGAGTCTCGCTGAATCGTGGTCTCGTACGGAACGTCGGCCAGCGAGGCAGGACCAAGGCCATCCACCCCTTCCGTGCGCTTGACCTCCGACGCATCGAACGCAACCTTCGTGTTGATCCTCACCATGAGGTCATACGGACCCGTCACGATCTGGCTATCGAAGTTCGTGACGCCGAGGTCGACGCCGAATCCGACGCACGCTCCACCGATCCATGCCCCACCTCCGCGTGTGGTCTCTCCCTCGACCATCCCGTACGTGCCATCCCCATCGATCGTCCGGTCCGAGAGACCCTGCATCCCGAACGTCCTAGTCAGGCCGTTGGTCGTGACGTAGTCGACCTTGTAGCCGTCGGCAATCACCGCGGTTTCGTAGCTGCCGGACTTCGGGCTCCAATTCTGGAACCCGAAGTACGCCCCATCCACGTTGTCGACGATGTCAAATTTGCGATCCGTGAACGTCGTGCAGGTCGACGGATCGTCGGCCTCGAAACCAATGAAGTCGCCCCAGTTCAATTTGTTCACCGAACACACTTGAACGTTCCTGGTGCCGCTGTACCCTAGGTTCTCGAAGCCGTAATTCGCGTGAGCCCATCCCGCGAGCATGAGCACGAGGAGCGCAGCCCCCAGCGCCTCCGGCACTCGGAATCCCGGTCGCCGGCGGGTCGCGGCGCTCGAGGTCGCGGGGTAAAGGGGTCGCGGCCCTTTGCTTTGGTCCGGGTCCAAGATCGTCGTCGGCATGCCCGTAGGGTGCCTACCGCCCGTTTCACGTTCATGTCACCCGGATGAGGCGTCGGAGGCGGGCCTAACCCACCGCCCCGCGTTCGAATGCCGAATGCGAACCAGGACGCCGGAACGCGATCGCATCGATTCAGGGGGACGTAGCGTCCTCCCTGCTCGCCTCGAGATACGCCCACTCGTACGCCCGCCACCCCGATGCCCGGAGCCCAGGTCCGGCGAGTGCGAACGCGGCGCGCTTGACCCGCCGAAGCAGCGGGTGCACCCCCAACCGCCAGGCGGTCGCGGGCTCGAGCGCAGCGATGCGGACGGCGTTGCGGCCGGCGGCTGCGCCCTTGGCGACGTCCCCCGCACGGCGCGCGTCGGGCCCGACGTGCCGGACGTGGGCGGACGGAAGCCCCCGAATCGGGACGCCCGCGCGCCGGAGGCGCCACCCGAGCCACACGTCCTCCCCGCCGTACCCCTCCAGGTCGGTCCCGAACCCCCCGACGGCCTCGAAGGCGGCGGTCGGGAGCGACGCGTTCCTACCCTCGACCCGCCACCACCCCGGACGGCGGGGCGGGATCGCCCGCACGGGGCGCCCCTCGCGCGCGTCGTCCTCGAACGTCACGCCGCCGACGTACAGCGCGGGGTCGCGCTGCGCCTCGGCGTGGCGG
>JAVLCF010000208.1 GCA_031581195.1 Trueperaceae bacterium
GGTTGGTGCACCCGAGAGGATTCGAACCCCTGGCCTTCTGATCCGTAGTCAGACGCTCTATCCAGCTGAGCTACGGGTGCACGCGTTGTGGCGACGGCGCGTCGTTCGCGCGCGGCGGTATGGCGGAGAGGGAGGGATTCGAACCCTCGATAGAGGTTTTGCCCCTATACTCCCTTAGCAGGGGAGCGCCTTCAGCCGCTCGGCCACCTCTCCATCGTCGCGTCCTGCACGGCGCCCCGAGGGCGCCTCACCGACCGGAGCGAATCGTGGCGGAGGGTGAGGGATTCGAACCCCCGGTGGGCGCAAACCCACAACGGTTTTCAAGACCGCCGCTTTCGACCGCTCAGCCAACCCTCCGGTCAGCATCCGCGAGTATACCGGCGGCGTTCGAAGGGTGTCAACGAACGCCGGCGTGGCCGACGCTCACGCGTCCGCGTCGGCGTGTTCGTCCTCGTCGTCCGCCCCGGCCGCGCGCCCCGGAAGCCGGTCGGGCGGGAGGCGCGCCGCCCAGGAGGCCTGCGACACGAGGCCGCGCAGGGCGGCGAGCTCGCGCACCGACAACGTCGTGCGGTCGAACACGCCGCGGTAGAGACGCAGCGTCGCCGCCTCCCGGTTCGCGTCGGTGTAGCCGATCTCGTGCCACAGGGCGACGAGGTCGGCGTAGAAGCGTTCGACCTGTTCGCGCGGGGCGGGCGCCGGTTGCGCGGGGTTCGCGACCGGGTCGGCGAGGTCGGGCGTCGGGAGGTCCGGCGCCTGCCGGCGCCGCTCGAACCAGCGTTGCGCGACGACGTTCACGGCCTGCGAGAGGTTGATCGAGGCGTACGCCGCGGTGGGGATCCGCAGGAGCGCCTGGCAGCGGTCGAGCTCGTCGTTGGCGAGGCCGTGGTCCTCGGGTCCGAACACGAGTGCGCCCCCCTCGGCGGGGAGCGTCGCGAGGGCGTCGTCCACCTCGTACTCGCGGACCGCTTCGCTGGCCCGACCCCGCGCCGACGTCCCGAGCGCCCACGTGACGCCCTCGAGCGCCGCATCCACGTCGGGCACGATCCGGGCGTTCTCCAGGACGTCCCCGGCGTGCGAGGCGAGGGCGTACGCGCTCTTGTTCACCTCGGTGCGCGGCGCGACCAGGACGAGGTCGGCCAAGTCGAAGTTCTTCATGGCGCGCGCCGCCGCCCCGACGTTCTCCGCGATCTTGGGGCGGACCAGCACGATGCGGACCCCGCGCCCGGCGTCGGCCGGGCGCGGGGTCGCGGGGTCGCTCACGATCGGGACGCGCGGGGCGTCGCTCAGGCCGAGGCGCCGTCGCGCATCTTGCGGATGCGCGACGCGAGCCGGTGCTTGCGGCGGGCCGCGGCGTTCTTGTGCATCGTCGAGCCCTTCGAGGCCTTGTCGACGAGGCTCTGCACGACCTTCTGGTACTTCTCCGCGGCGGCGAAGTCGCCCTGTTCCGCGGCGGCGATCGCCTTCTTGGAAAACGTCCGGATCGTCGACTTCGCGGCGCGGTTGCGCAGGCGGCGCTTCTCCGATTGGCGGTGCTTCTTCATGACGGACGGGTTGCCGGGCATGGGTTCCTCGCAACTCTCGGGCGTGTCGCCCGCGGGGGTCGGGATTCGGGCCACGGGACGCCCGCGGCCTAGCCGGACGAGGATAGCACGCGGCCCCCGCGCGCGCAACGGAGTGTATGGGTTCAGTAC
>JAVLCF010000209.1 GCA_031581195.1 Trueperaceae bacterium
GCCGAGGTCCGCGTCCGCGACGACCGTCGATTCGTCGATCCGAAGGGCACCCCCTTGCACGTTACCCACGATGCCGCCGCCGTGGGTGATGGTGGCGTTCCCCGGCAACCTCGGTGACGGGCGGACCTCGACGTCGAACCTCGTTCCCTCGATCGCGACGGTGGTGTCGGGCTTCACGGTACCGACCAACCCCCCCGTTTCGGACTCACCGTGCACGACGGTCGTCACCTGCCCCCCGGTGACGATCAGGGAGGAGGTGTCGTCCTTGGCGACGACGTTCCCGAACGCGCCACCCGTCTGAAAAAGCCCGTCGACGCTCACGTCGACGTCGGGATCGCGCACCACGAGGTCGGACGTCAGGAGCAGCAACCCCGCGAGACCGCCCCCTCGCCACCGGTTGGTGTACATGTTGTCGTTCACCCGTACGTTCGAGCCGAGGACCGACACGTTGGTCCACGTCCCCCCCGTCACCCGCCCCGCAACGACGCCGACGACCGCGCCTCCGCGCACGTCCGCCCCCGAGATCGTGACGTCGCGAATCGTGGCGTCCGCCGCCGCACCGGCCAGCACGGCGACGTCGTAACCCGGGGATCGAGCGAACGGCGACGCGAACGTCACGTCCCGCACCGTCGCTCCAGCCAGCTCTTGGAACAACGCCATGCCGGACCGATCCTTACCCGAATCGATCCCATCCCCATCCATGCGCAGATGATGGATCGCGTGCCCCCCTCCGTCGAACGTGCCGTTGAACGTGGCGCGGTTCACACGACTGCGGTTCCCGTCACGCCCCACGGGCACGAAGTCCACCCCCTTCAGGTCGACGTCGTCCGTCAGGACGAACGATGCGGACCAACAGGCGTCGGTGAAGCTTAACGCGTTGGTCAGCTCGGCGAAGCGGTCGGTCATCGAGGTGAAGGCGGTGACGTCGCCGATTTCAAACGGAGCATCGTCCGACCCCTCGCCCGGCAAAGGCATGCTGCAGGCCTGTGCGAGCGCGGCGCCGGACACGCCCAGAAGCAGCGCCGCGAGCGCCCACCGGGCGACGTGCTGGAGCGGCGACGTCGTCGCGAACGCCCTCATTGCGGCACCTCGTACTCAATCGTGAGTGCCTCCGAACAGGCCTGCTCGCCCGACGCCGGCTCCGGCACCTCCGCACCACACACGTCCACCACGAACGAAGCCGTTGTTGGATCCGACGCCCCCACCGAACCGCCGGAGCCTCCACACGACGAGGCCAACATCGCCAAAAGCACCACACTTCCGACAGGTACGTACCGCTTCAGCAAAACGTAGAACATGGATACAACGCCCACCTTCATGAAGACTTTTCCGTCAAGGACATGCTTCCCTGCACACACCGAAAAGCATTGTCAAAATTTGGTTCAGACGGTATCAGGACGGTGCGGCGCACCGTCAACCCCCCGTCGAGTCCACGCAGCCCCCGCGACGAATACGGCGACCCCCGCCAATGCCGCCGAAAAGTGGCGACACTTCTGCGTACAGCTAGGCCGTACCCACTGCGCAACGTGGGCGCACCCCGACGCTCGAACCTCCACCCCCGCGTTGCCTTCCGGTTCCGACCCCGATGACGTAGAGGCGGTGCGCACGGCACCGCCCCTCCGGAGCTCCCCCGACCCCGCGCGCCTACGG
>JAVLCF010000210.1 GCA_031581195.1 Trueperaceae bacterium
TACCGCGTCTTCCGGACCACGCGCACGACCCTCCACCGCTACAAGCGGACCGGCCTTCTCCCCCACGACACGAACATCCCCACGCGCAACGTGCGCGACCGGTTCATCCGCATGAGCCCCGACGAGGCACGCCTCTACCGGCGGATCGACGACTACATCCGCCGCTACTACAACCGCTACAAGAACGGTCCGGCCGACCAGAGGGCGCTCGGGTTCATCATGACCATCTACCGTAGGCGCCTCACCAGCAGCTTCCACGCCATCCGACGAAGCCTCCAAAAACGCCTCGACGCGCTCGACCAGGACGACCTCACCCTCCAAACGCTCGTCGACGAAGACGACGCCCTCGTCGCCGAGTACGGCGGGCCCCTCTTCGACGTCGAGAACGCCGAAGCCGCCAAGGAAACCCTCGCCCACGAGCGGGGCGAACTCACGGACTTCATCGACCGTCTCGAGGGTCTACCCCCCGACGAAAGCAAGATGCAGCGGCTGCACGAGCGTCTCGACCAAGCGTTCCGGGCCCACCACGACACCGCGGTGATCTTCACGCAGTACGGCGACACGCTTCACTACCTGCGCGAACGCCTCGCCGCCACCTACGGCGCGTACGTCGCCACCTGGTCCGGGCAAGGCGGCACACGGTACGACCCGACCACGAAGACCTGGGAACGCGTCCCCAAGACCACCCTCAAGAACCTCTTCCGCGCCGGCGAGGCCGTCAAGATCCTCATCGGTACCGACTCCATGAGCGAAGGCCTCAACCTCCAAACCTGCGGCCTGATCGTCAACTACGACATGCCCTGGAACTTCATGAGGGTCGAACAACGCATCGGGCGCCTCGACCGCATCGGTGGTCAACCCGTCGTCGACGTCGAGAACTACTTCTACGAAGACACCGTCGAGCAGCAGATCTACGACACGCTCAGCGAAGATTTCGACTGGTTCGAAAACGTCGTCGGCCCCGCCAGCCCCGTCCTCGGGAGCATCGAAGGGATCATCCGAGACGCCGCCATGGCCGACGCCGACGACGCGCAATCCGCCATCGACGCGGCCGTCGGCAAGATCCGCAAAGGCGTCGACGAGGCCAACGCACAACCCGTCGATCTCGACCACGCCACCAGCGATCCCTACGACGAAGATCCCGACCCCGTGCTCACGCTCGCCGACCTCGAGCACGAGCTGACGCACAACCCCCTCACGCAGGACCGCTTCGCACCCAGCAACGAAGCTTCGACGTACACGTTCACGCACCATGGAGCGTCGCATCGCGTGACGTTCGATCGCGATCTCGCTGCGGAACAGGGGGTTCCGCTCTTCACGTACGGGTCGTGGTTGTTCGAGGAACTCCTCACGGATCTCGTCGAGCGCGACGCGTAACCACTCACGACGCCGATTCACCCACGTACCGGTCGTGCACGCCGAGCACCCCCAGGTGCCCCGAGGACCCGACGAGGGTGGCACCCAGCAGACCGCGCACCGAACCGATACGGGATCCCGGCGCCTGTCGTCGCTCCCCCCGACACCGTTCCCGGACCGCCTCGGCACGCGTCCAAGGGGTCGACCCACC
Source organism: Trueperaceae bacterium (assembly GCA_031581195.1). NCBI lineage: Bacteria > Thermotogati > Deinococcota > Deinococci > Trueperales > Trueperaceae > Trueperaceae bacterium. The sequence continues at coordinate 1,568 of JAVLCF010000210.1, forward strand.
CCCCACGCCAATGCGACAGACTCACTTCACACGAAAGGAGGTGAAACCACTTCGGCGCCGCGGACCCAAGCCCCCGCGGCG
>JAVLCF010000211.1 GCA_031581195.1 Trueperaceae bacterium
ACCTACACGTACCGGTGGTCGTGGTCCGCCGCCCGGGCGGCCCCCGGGTTCACGATCGCGTACGTGTCCCACAAGGTCCTTCGCTTCTTCCTTCCGGTGTTCGTGCTCCTGCTCGCCGCGGGGGTCGTGCTGGCCAGCGGGCGGTGGGCCGTTCCGCTCCTCCTCGGTGGCGCCGCCCTCCTCGGCGTCAGCGCGTGGGCCGCGCGGCGGCCGGCGACCCTCGTCGGCCGACTCGGCCTCGTCTACGCGTTGGTCGTCGCGAACCTCGCCCTCCTCGCCGGCGTCTTCGACGCGCTCACGGGACGCGTGGCGAGCAGCTACGTGCCGACACGCCGCCTATGACGCCACGGAGTCGCGCGCGGTCATGATCCGACGCCTCACCCTCGCCCTCTCCCTCTGGCCGTCCTGGGCGTTCCTGGCGGGCGTCGCCGGCGCGGTTCCCGTCGGAAGCGTCTTGGCCGCCTTCCAGATCCGGAGGCTTCGGTGGGTCGACGTCCTCTTCCTACCCACCTACGTCGCGCTCCTCGTCGCGCACGTGGACGGGGCTTGGGACGCCCTGGAGGTCGCGAAACTGCTGGTGGGACCGGTGATCTACCTGTACGTGCGGCGCGTCCGACTGGATGGCCTCGCGCCCCTGCTGATCGGCCTCGTCGCGTTCTTCTTCGCCGAGGCGGTCGTGGGCCGCATCGTCTCGGACGACCTGCGCTCCGCGACGTTCCTCACGCTCGAGCCGTCGCACTCGGCGCGGGCGTACTACACGGCGTTGTTCCTGTGGGTCGTCACCACGGGGCGCGCGGGGTTCGCCCTCGTGGCGGCCTTCGCCTTCGTCGCCTTCAACGTTTCGCTGTCGTCGGTCGTGTTCACCGCCTTCCTCACGGCGTTCGTGAGCGTGCGCCGGATCGGCGTGGTGCACGTGCTTCGGCTCCTCGGCGCGTCCGCCGTCACGGTCGCCCTCCTCGCCGCCTTCGTCGTCACCTTCCCCGAGACGCGTGTCGCGAACGCGTGGGAGCGCGTCGGGGACGCCACCGAGCTCGCGCAGTCCGAGCGGGCGTACGCCCGCGTCCTCTTCGTGGCGGGCGGGCCGCGCGTCGCCCAGTCCGCGGCGGCGTTCGGCACCTCGACCCTCTGGGGCCACGGCCTCGGGTACGGCGTGCACCTCCGGACGCACAGCGAAGGCAGTCCCTTCGACCTCACGAAGGTCCCCTACATCATGGGCTTGCCGTCGGCCGGTCCCGCGAGCTACCTGTCGCAGGTGGCCTTCGAGGCGGGAGGCGTGACCCTGGTCGCGCTCCTCGCCTGGCTCCTGACGGTGCGCCCCCACGGTTGGCGCGCTGGACTCACGTGGGTGTTCGCCCTCGTCCAACTCCTCGTGTACTCCACGACGACGATGCCGACCCCATGGATCTTCCTTGCGCTGGCCGAACGGTTGCACGCGGACACGTTCGCAGGCCCCCCGCACGCCATCTCGACCTCCGCGGTGCGCGCCCCCTCCCCGGCGCGGTCCACCCCGACGGCCTCGTGAAGCGGGATCCGCGACCCCTTGCCCCGATCGCGTCGTTCGTCCTAGGCGCAGCCGTGACGGCGCTGCCCGCCCTCGGTCCGGTCGCCGCTGCGCTTCTCCTCCTCG
>JAVLCF010000212.1 GCA_031581195.1 Trueperaceae bacterium
CCCTCCGCGAGCGGGCACGCGGCGCGATGGCGTGCCACTACGCCGACCTGCTCGACGCGACCCGGGAGCGGACGTTCGGTCGCGACGGCGAGGCGGCCCTCGCCGACCTGCACCCCGAACTCGAGAACGTCGACGTCGCCCTCGACCACCTCGTCGCGCGCGACCCGGCGTACGCCCTCCGCCTCCTGGCGCGCACCTGGCGCGTCATGGCGTCGCTCGGGCACGCCGGCGCCGCCCTGGGGCGCCTCCGACCGCTGCTCGACGCGTACGCGCACGCGCTCTCCGGCGAGGAACGCGCCGACGCCCTCGACGCCGCCGGGTCGCTGGCGTTCAACGTCGGGCGCCGCGCCGAAGCCCGCCGTTTCTACGAGGCGGCCCTCCCCCTCCGCCGGTCGCTGGAGGACCCCACCCGCCTCGCCTGGACGCTGATCAACCTGAACACCCTGCTGGTGATCCTCGGCGCGTGGGACGCCGCCGCCGCGACGTTCCGCGAGGTGCTGGACGCCGGAGAGCGCGCCGGACCGCGCTGGATGAACGCCGCCGGACTCCAGCAGATCTCCTGGGTCGCGACCGCCGCCTACGACGAAGCGCTCGCCGCGACCCGCACCTCCCTCGCCGACGCGGTCCGCACCTACGCCGACGCCGGCGACGCGCTGACCGAGGTCGGGGCGCGCCTCGCGCTCAACGACCTGCTGATCCGCGGCACCGACCCCGCCGGCCTCCTCGCCAACCTCGACGCCCTGGCGCACCCGTTGGCGCGCCTGGACGCCACGGAGCGCACCCGCCTGGTCGCACCGGTGCGCGGTGCGGTCCACCTCCTCGAGGCGTTCGACCGGCACGACGCCGCCGAACGCCTCGAGGCGCTCGCCCGCACGCACCTCGCCTGACGCCTCCGGACCGCGTGGCGTCTGGCCTCGGGACGCCGCCGAGAGCCGCGTATCCTGCGGCCAGGAGGCGCCATGGAACGAACCCCCCTCGTCGACCTGTGGATCGTGCGGCACGCGACCGCGGAACCCCGCCGGGCGGACCTCGCCGACCGCGACCGCGACCTGACCGACGACGGCGTCCGCGAAGCGCAGGCGCTGGCCGGCGGCCTGCCCCCGCTCGACCACCTGTACGTGAGCCCCGCGCTTCGCGCGCGCCGCACCGCCGACGCGATCGCCCACCTGGCGCCCGCCGGACCGGAGGCCCTCGACGCGCTGTGGGCGGGCGACGGGGCGGACCTCCCGGACGCCCTGGCGCGCATGCTGCGGGTCGGACCGAGCGCGTCGGCGTCGAGCGTCACGACCGGCGGGCGCCCCCTCCGCCTCGGGGTGGTCGGGCACGCACCGATGCTGGCCGAGGCGGCGGGCCTGCTGATCGCGCCCTACCGCGCCGACCAACCCGCCCGCCTGCACCTCGCGAAGGCCGGCGTCGCGCACCTGGTGGGGACGCTGGAGCCGGGCGGCATGGAGTTGCGCCTCCTGCTCGGCCGCGAGGACGTCGCGCGCTTCGCCTGACGCCCCGCACGCCCGCACCCCCGACGCTCGGTCGGGGGTGCGGGCGTGCGGCAGCGCGCGGCGGCGCGCGGCAGCACGCGGCGGCGCGGGTCGGGGCGGGGACAGCGTCCCCGCCCCGCGC
>JAVLCF010000213.1 GCA_031581195.1 Trueperaceae bacterium
CGGGGTTCCGCGTGGCGTGGCGTCGACCGAAGGGGGCCGGCCCGTCGGGTCCGCCCGCCCGCGCGCTCGTCGTCGACCCCGAGCGGGGCGAACGCCGCTGGTTGGCGTTCGAGCCGCGGCCCGGTGCGCTGGCGTGGTGGGCGGTGCGCCCCGCCGGCGGGGGGCCGTGACGCGGCGCCGAACCGCCTGGCTCGCGCTCGTGGCCCTCGCGGCGGCCGCGGTCGCGATCGGCGCGTGGGTGGTGCGGTCCGGCCCCGCGGGGGGCGGGACGGGGCGCCCCGCGGTGCGCGCGGTGGCGGCCCCGGTGTTCTTCGTGCGCTACGACGCGCCCACCTTCACGCTGTCCAGCGTCGAGCGGGTCGCTCCGGCGGGGCCGGACCCGACCGCGGGGGACGGGGGGCCGGCGGACGCGACGCCGTACGCCCGCGCGCTCGTCGCGGCGTTGGCGCGCGGGCCGCGCGCGGCGGAGGCGGCGCGCGGCCTGGCCAGCGCGGTGCCGTCGGCGACGGAGGTGCGTTCGGCGGAGCGCGAGGGCGACCGGCTCGCGGTGGACCTGAGCGGCGCCGTCGTCGGGGGCGGGGGGACGAGTTCCATGCGGGCCCGCCTCGAGCAGCTTCGGTGGACGTTGACGGCGGCTCCGGACGTGCGCCGCGTGGCGCTGTCGGTCGAGGGCGAACCGCTCGAGGTGCTGGGGGGCGAGGGGTTGTGGGTCGAGCCGGAGTGGACGCGCCCGCGCGACGGCGTCCCGCCCACCTGGTGAGCGCCGCGGCGTCGCGGCGTGCTCGCGCGGCGGCCTGCGCCCTCGCGTGCGCGGTGGGGCTGCTGGTCGGTGGCGCGACGGCGCAGCCGCCGCTGCCCAGCGACGGCGACTGGCGTGCGGGGCCCGCGGTGCGCGGGGCGTTGTTCGAGCGCGTCGCGGACCGCGTGCGCGAGGCGTACGTCGACCCGACGCTGGTCGATTGGCCGACGTGGCGGGCGCGTTTCAAACCGGGCGTGGAGGCGGCCACGACCCGCGCGGCGTTGGACGCGGCGTTCGTGCGGGCGTTCGCCGGCCTGAACGACGGGCACTCGCGCTGGGTGGGTCGCCTGGTGCCGCTCGGGTCGCCCGGCGGGTCGGGGCCGGGGGACGTGGCGCCGCCGGCCCCCCCGAGCGAGCGCGAGCCACCGGGCGACGGGGAGGACGACGGGGAGCGCGATCCGGGCCTGGGTCCGGGCCCGCATCCCGGCCCGGATCCCGACCCGGACGATGCGGCGGGGCGGGCGGCGGTCGCGGGGGCGGGCGACCCCGGCCTCGAGGGGGTGCCGATCGCCGGGACCGGGTGGGTGGTGCTGCGCGCCCACCCCGGGGGCGCCGCGGACGCGGCGGGCCTCCGTCGGGGGGACGTGATCACCGCCGTCGCGGGGACGTCGACGACCGATGGACCGCCGCCCGGCGGGGTGCGGGCGCGGCTGGAGACGGCGTTGCGGGCCGGTCCGACCGACGTGCGGGTCGTCTCGCCGGGGCGGACGGCGCGCACCGTGCGCCTCGCGCCGACGCCGCTGCCCGAGGGC
>JAVLCF010000214.1 GCA_031581195.1 Trueperaceae bacterium
TCTTCGTCGGGCAGGGCCAGACGTTCGTCGGGGAGCCCCTGAGGGCCTACGTCGACACGTTGGTCGCGCTGGCGGAGGCAGGACGGTCCGACGAGGTTCGGCGCGTGGCCTTGGACGCCGCGTCGCCCCACGTCTGATGGTCCGTCACAAGCTCCAGTAGGTCACGCCGGGACCGAACGCGGCGGGATCGAACGCGCTCTTCACGTCGATGACGATGCCCTCCTCATGGAGCAGGCTCCGCACCCAATCCGTACCTTGCTCGAGGAACGCCAGGTGCGGGACGGCCACGACGACGGCGTCGAGGTGAGCGAATTGCTCGGCGGAGGCCACCTCGATCCCGTACTCGCGGTTCGCCTCTCCAGCATCGACGAGGGGGTCGTGAACGAGCACGTCCGCATCGTAGGTTTGGAGCTCGCGGACGATGTCGGGGACGCGGCTGTTGCGGAGGTCTCGGACGTTCTCCTTGAAGGTGAGCCCGAGGATGCCGATTCGGGCTCCTCCTACCGGTGTCCGATGGCGCGCCAGCATCTTGACCAGTCGTTGCGCGACGAACGCCCCCATCCCTTCGTTGATGCGGCGGCCTGCAAGAATGACGTCGGGGTGGTATCCCGCCTGCTCGGCGCGGCTGGTCAAGTAGTACGGATCGACGCCGATGCAGTGCCCCCCGACGAGACCCGGGCGGAACGGCAGGAAGTTCCATTTCGTTCCTGCAGCCTCGAGGACGTCCTGCGTTCGAATACCCAACCGTTCGAAGATGATGGCCAGCTCGTTGACGAGCGCGATGTTCAGGTCCCGCTGCGTGTTCTCGATGACCTTCGCTGCCTCGGCGACCTCGATCGAGGGTGCGCGGTGCACGCCGGCCGCGACGACGGATTCGTACAGCTGGGCGACGCGCTCCAACGTCGCATCGTCGTCGCCGGAGACGACCTTCGTGATGGTCTCCAGGGTATGCACTTTGTCGCCCGGGTTGATCCGCTCGGGGGAGTAGGCGACGTGGAAGTCCTCCAGGTGCGTCAGGCCCGACCGTCGTTCCAGAATCGGGACGCATTCTTCCAGGGTGGCCCCCGGGTAGACGGTCGACTCGAACACAACGAGGCTGTTCGCCCCCATGACCTCTCCAACGGTGGCGGAGGCAGCTGCGACGGCTGCCAAGTCCGGTCGGTGGTGGCCGTCGATGGGGGTCGGGACGGTGACGACGTACACGTCACGGCCGCGAATGTCGGCCGTGCTCGACGTCACGCGCAAAGCCGCGGATTCGAGAACGTCACTCTCGACCTCTCCCGATCGATCGACGCCGCCGCGCAGCTCATCGACCTTCGACGCATCGATGTCGAAACCGATGACGTCGAACCCTGCGCGGGCGAACGCGACTGCGATCGGGAGGCCGACGTATCCCAATCCGATGATGGCGAGGGAAACGCGGGGGGCATCAGGCATGGATCGTCCTTTCTTCATTCTTGATGAGGTGCGACCCGTTACTTCGTCGCGCGACGCCCGACGTCGCGGAGCACCTCGACGGTGCGCTCGACGTCCGCGTCCTCGAGCGTCGG
>JAVLCF010000215.1 GCA_031581195.1 Trueperaceae bacterium
CGGTCACGACGTCGGTCTGGACGACGCCGCGCCCGTCCTCGCCGGGCTGGTAGATGGGCACGGTGGATTCGGCGGTGGTCTCCGCGGTGAGGGCGTACGTGCCGTCGATGGCGGCGTCGCCGTCGGGACTGCAGGCGGCCAGCGTCAGGGCGGCCACGATCAGGGTCAGGATCGATGCGGTGCGCATGGAGCCTCCTCTCCTCGTTCGCCGTGAATCATACCCCTCGGCGCCCGCGCCGGCGTTCGGGAGCGTACGGGGCGGCGGCCGCGCGCGGTGCAGGGCGTCGGATGCGGGGCGCCGGGTGCAGGGCGTGGAGGGTGGGCGACTGGGGACGTCCCGTCCGCCGCGACGTGCGCACCCCACGACCCGCGCGGAGGGGGCATGATGGAGCCATGACACGCGCCGGCCCCCCGTCGTCCTGGCTCGCGCGCGGGCGGCGGCCGCGGGCGCGAGCGGGCCTGACGCTCGTCGAGCTGCTGGTCGGCCTCGCGCTCCTCGGCGTGCTGGCCGGCGTCGCGGCGCTGGCGCTGCCGACCGACCGGTTCACCGTGCACGGGGAGGTCGAGGGGGTCGCGCGGCTCCTGCAACGCGCGAAGTTCCACGCGCTCGAGCGGGGCCGGTGGGTGTGGGTGGAGATCGACGACGCCGGCGACCGCGTGATCGTACGGAGCGGCGAGACGCCGACCCTGGCCGACGCCGACGTCCGCGTCGAGGCACGCCGGGTCGCGGCGGGCGGCGCGCCGCTGACGTTGGAGGTGGAGGGCGTCGCCACGCCCGTCGCGCTGGTGTTCGACCCCCGCGGGACGGGACAGGGCCTGCTCGAGGCCGGCGCCGCGAGCGCGGCGACGACGTTCGAGGTGACGGTGCGGCACGGCGGGACCGACTACGCACGGACGTTGGCGGTCAACCGCTACGCGGAGACGGAGGTGGTGCCGTGACCCGCACGCGTGGCCTGACGATGCTCGAGGCGTTGCTGGCGCTCGCGGTCCTCGGGGTGCTCCTGGCCACCGTCGCGTCGCTGCAGGTGTCGAACCTCACCGTCTCGCGGGCGGCGGCGGCGGACGGCGAACGTCTGGAGGTCGCGCGCGCGGTCTTCGAGACGACCGCCCGGCGGGTCGAGGACGATTTCGAGGCGTACCGGGCGTGCGCCGGCGGGGCGGGCGCCTGCCGCGAGACCGGGACGCGCGACGGGTTCGCGTACGACGTCGCGCTCCACGGCGACCCGGTGGCGCGCCGCGTCGGCGGTGGGGACGTCGCCACGCGGGGCCTGGTCCGCATCGACGTGACGGTCGAGGGGCGCGGGGGCGCGACGTCCCTGCACCGGCACGTGTCCTGCCTGGCGGCGACGGTGTCCCCCGCACCCAGCGTCGCGGACCCCGGGGCGGCGTGCGAATGAGGCGCCGGCGCGCAGGCCTGACGTTGCTGGAGATCCTCGTCGCGTCGGCGGTGGCGGGCCTCCTGCTGGCGTTCCTGGGGACGTACTTCGCGCGGCAGGCGTCGATCTCGACCGACGTCCGCGACCGCGCGGCGTTGCGCCTGAC
>JAVLCF010000216.1 GCA_031581195.1 Trueperaceae bacterium
CTCGTGAACGCCAGCCTGGACGTGTACCTGGAGGGTCCGCCGGGCGGCATCTGGTTCTGGAGCGTCGTGGGGGTGGCGTTGGCCGCGTTGCGGCTGCAGGCCACCCCCGACCGGCGACGGTCCTAGGGCGCGACCAGCTGGAGGAACGCGTCGCTCCCGCCGGCGTTCGGGCGGTCGAGCGACCCTTCGGTCTCTCCGGCGAGGACGAGCCACCCGTCGTCGGTGACGGCGACGTCGAGGACGGTGGTGTCCGAGCCCACACCGACCTGCCAACTGCGGAGCAGCTCGGGCGCGCCGGTCTCGGGGACGTCGACGACGGCGACGAAGCCGGCGGGGGGGTCGCCGCTCCCCTCCGCCGCCCCGAGCGGGTCGTCGGACTGCCCGACGATCACCAGCTCCCCGGTCGCGAGGAGGGCGACGGCCATCGGGAAGGCGTTGTCGGCGTCGCTGCCCACCAGGTAGGCGTCGACGGGCGACGTGCCGGCGGGGGCGGCGGGGTCGTACAGCGCGAGCATGGCGACCTGTTCTTCCCCGGTGATCCCTGGGGCTTCCGCGCTGGCGACCGCGGCGTAGCGCCCGTCGGGGAGGCGCACGACCCCGCTCGCGGCGATCGAGTCGAGGCCTCCGAAGCCGGCCGCGACGTCGGTGTTCGACAGGCGCTCGGTCCCATCGAGGTCGAAGGCTTGCAGGTAGCCACGCTGGACCGGGACGCCCTGAGCATCCTCGTAGTTCGTGCGCCCGACCGTGACGACGAGGTCGTCTTCGACGGAGGCGGCCACGTCGAGGTACGACGCGGAGAAGGAGTCGAACCGGGTGACGTCGGTCCCGGACGGGGAGGCGGTGGGGGACACCGTCGCGACGTCCTCGACGTCGTTCACCGTCGTCGACCAGAGGGCGGCGGTCGTCCGCGTCAGGTGGCCGGTGCTGGCGTCGGTGCTTCCCGCCAGCAGGAGCCCCTCGGGCCCGACCCGCTCGACGGCGAACGCGCCGGAGGACCGGGCGTCCGACAGGGGGAACGTGTCCCCGATCATGTCCCCGGCCGCGTCGAGGCGCTGCAGGACCCCCTGAGTCTGCCGGACGCCGCCGCTGGTGCTCGAGATCGTGACCCCCGCCGCCAGGAGGCCTTCGGGGACGACGGCGACGTCCCAGAGTTCGGTGTGACGGCCGAGGGGGTCGGCGTCGGTGGTGACGAAGGTCGCCACGCCCGTCTCGGGTGCGATTCCGGCGACGAAGGTGCGGGCGTCAGCGCCGCTTTCCGGCGTGGCGTCCGTCGTCCACGTCCGCAGGCCGCCCGCCAACAGCAGGGTGCCGTCGGGCGCGACGGCGACGGCGTGGCCGACGTCGTCGTCGTCCGTCCCCAGCTGCCACGTCCAGGCGACCTCGCCCGACGCGAGGACGCCCAGGCGGGTGCCGGCCTCGAGGCCCGGCGTCGCGACGCTCGTGGCGGACACCGTCACGTCCCCGGGCGCGACGGCGGTGACGACGCCGTCCGCGTCGACGGTCGCGACCGACGGGTCGCTGGACCGCCACGTCACGCCCG
>JAVLCF010000217.1 GCA_031581195.1 Trueperaceae bacterium
CGTTGGTGGCCCGCCGCTCACCCCGGCACGCCGGCGAACCGGGCCGCCCATTCATCGCGCTGCTCGTCGGTGATCTTGGCGAAGAGCACCTCGGGCACGGCGAAGGCGTGGCCCTCGGGCAGGGCCGACAGCGCGGCGCGGGCGTCGTCCGCGTCGCGCACGTCCCCCACCGCGCGCGCCTCCTCGACGAAGGCGAGCGCCTCTCCGACGCGGGGGCCGGGCGGCAGGTCGAGGAGGTCCATGACGTCGCCGCCGCGCAGGAGTGGCGCGGGGGGCGGGGCGGCGTGGTGGACCGCCAGCACCCGCCCGACCGCTTCGCGGTAGCGGCGCCTCGACGCGGCGTTCGCGAGGGGGCCGCGGGCCGCCTCGCGGTCGGCGAGCATCAACGCCAGCAGGTCGGGCAGCAGGTCGGCGCGGCGGTGTACGAAGCGGCGGGCGGAACGCTCCGTCGTCGGGAGCGGCACCATGTGCGCCGCCACGAGCGCCGCGGCGCGCCGTACCGTCTCGCGCGGGAAGCGCAGGGCACGCAACGCGGCGGCGGTGAGCGTCGCGCCGTGCTCGGCGTGGCCGTGGAAGGTGCGGCGGCCCAGGGGGCCGCGCGCCGCGCAGGCGGGCTTGCCGACGTCGTGCAGCAGGGTCGCCAGCCGCAGGTCGGTCGCCGCGTCCGGGAACGCCGCGACGAGTCGGTCGAGCGCCTCGAGCTGGTGGTGCAGCACGTCGCGGTGGTGGAGGCCGCCCTGCTCGACGCCGTCGCCCGCCGCGAGGTCGGGCAGCAGCAGCGTCAACCACCCCAGGGCGTGCGCGTCGGCGAGGGCGGCGCCGGGGCGTTCGGCGTGCAGGAGCTCGGTCAGTTCGCTTCCCAAGCGCTCCGCCGCCGGGCGGGGGAGGGCGCCCGCCGCGATGCGCCGCGCGACGTCCGCCGCCGCGGCGCGCGTGGCGGGGTCCCACGCGAGGTCGTGCGTCGCGGCGAGGCGGATGCCGCGCAGGCCGCGCAGCGGGTCGTCGGCGAGGACGTCGGGTCCGCAGGCCACCAGCGTGCGGGCCGCCAGGGCCTCCGCCCCCCCGAGCGGGTCGGTGGGGCCGTCGGGCCCCACCGCCATGGCGTTGATCGTGTAGTCGCGGCGGGCGAGGTCGGCCTCCAGCGGCCCGGTGCTCGGCGTGAGGTCCAGGGTGCGCCCGTCGGCGGCGACGACCCGCCAGTGGCGGCGGGCGGTGTCCAGCTCGACCGGCGTGCCGTCCACGCGGTCGGCGAGGTCGCGGGCGGCGGCGGCGGGGTCGGGCACCCACCAGTCGACGTCGCGGACCGGGCGGCCGAGCAACGCGTCCCGCACCGCGCCGCCGACCACGACGCCGCCCGCGGGGACCGGAGCGAACGCCTCCAGCGGCGGCCACGGGGCGAGCGGGGGGCGGTGGGCCCGCCCGCCAAGGAGGCGGTCGAGGAGGGCGCGCCAG
>JAVLCF010000218.1 GCA_031581195.1 Trueperaceae bacterium
CCCGACATGTGCAGCGAATGCAGTGCCCACCTGCACGACCCCGAAGAGCGCCGCCACACCCTCAAGTTCGCGATGGATCGCCAAGCCAAAATCATTGCGAAGTACGTAGCTCACCTCGCTCGCACCTACACGCACGACTTCGAGGGCCGCCCCATCCGAGGGCTTGCCGCCACCAACGACCACAAACTTCGCGTTGCTGTCGAACGGTACGACCGCATTCGCAACGAACGCAAAGCCAACACCGTCCTCACCGCCCAACGCCAACAAGCCATGCGCAACAACAAGGAGGCCCACGCATGACGTACGAAGAAGCCATCAAGAACGAAAACGACGTGATTGAGGACCTCCTCAATTACCTCCTCGAGCACGAACCAACGCACGGCACGCGCCCCCAACACCGCGACGCGTTCCTTGCGGGCGTCGCTCGCCACACCCTGTTCCTGATCGAAGCGATGGAGGAACGCGACAACGCCACCCTGCCGTACGAAATGGAGGCCGCATGACGCACGACCTCGAGAAAGCCACCAGCATGCCGATCCGCAGCATGGATGACCTGGCTCGGTTGGCGGACATGTTCGCGCGGAGCGGGTACTTCACGGACGCTAAGGACGCCGCACAAATTGGCGTGAAGGTCCTGGCGGGACGCGAAATGGGGTTCGGCCCCTTCGCGTCCGTCAACGGCGTCCACGTCATTCAAGGCAAACCGACGGTCGGCAGTAACCTCATGGCGGCCGCCGTGAAGGCCCACCCCAAGTACGACTTCCGCGTCACGCACCTCGACGACCAAAGGTGCAGCATTGAGTTTCGGCAGGAGGGCGAACCGATCGGCGTCAGTACGTTCGACCTGGAGGACGCGAAGGCGGCCGGCACGAAGAACCTGCAGAAGTTCGCGCGGAACATGCTGTTCGCGCGCGCCATGAGTAACGGCGTCCGGTGGTACTGCCCGGACGTCTTCATGGGCGCCACCGTCTACACCCCCGAGGAGCTTGGGTCGGACGTCCCTCCTGACGATGTGGAGGTGGCGTACGTGGAGCCACAGGAAGCCACACAAGAGCCCGCAACGCTGGAGGTGGACGACACGCCGGACGTGAACGCGGAAGCCGACAACGGCGCTCCTGTGGCGCCGCACGGCATTGGGGAGGACCGCGCCACGAAACTCATGCAGGTCCTCACGAACCACGGCGTGAAGGACCTGTACGGGTTCCTGCGCGTGCAGGTCGACCGGGACGTCGAGACGTTCGCGGACCTCACGGAAGGCGAGGGGCGCGAACTCGTTCAAGCTGCGAAGGAGGTTCCCGCATGACGGACGTCATTGATCGCCTCGACCAAGCCCTGATGGACATCCACGCCCCCGACGCCGCCCACGAAGACGGGTTCCACATTGAGAGTGACGACCAAGCCGCCTGGGTGAGCCGCAAACTTGCGGCC
>JAVLCF010000219.1 GCA_031581195.1 Trueperaceae bacterium
CGTACTACCGGCCACACGTTGCGGCAGCACAAATTGTGGAAAGCGACCCGAACCGCGCAATGCGGGAGCAACTTCTCAGCACCGTCATTTGGCATCGTTCCCCCACGAGTGTGGCGCGCAGCATTCGCCGGGCCGGTCGATGGGTTGACGACGCGATCGTTACGGCCACCAGCGAAAAGCCTGCGTCAAGCCGTCAGCTTGAGCCGGTGTTCTAAATGCGGCAAGCCACCATCAACAGGTTGTTGCGTGACCGCATTACCCTTCTCGCAACCAACGGCGTTGACGCGTTTGGGCAACCCACCACAACCCAAAGCACCATCCCGGCGTACGTCAAGCGCGACACCGCTCGTGGCGTGACGGACGAAGGGACGGAGTTCACGAGCAACACGCAGTTCGTGACGACAAACCCAGTGCATGTCGGCGACCGAATCACGATCGCTGGCCACACACGCACCGTCCGGCAGGTCAAGCAAGCCGACGCCGTACGCGGCGGCGTCACGCTCTATGAGGTGCTGTTGTGAGCGCCTACACGGACGTCAGGACGTTCCTTATTCAAAACGGGTTGGCAGCCAGTAGCATGACAAGCGACTGGGCTGTCGTTGTGGGTGGCGTCACCGACCACCTGACGCAACCCCACCTCGCCATCATCCCCACGACCGGCAGGCGCCCCCTCGACGTGATGGGGCGCGACCCACTGCACCAACCCAACTTCCGCATCGTGGTGCAAGGCGCACCCGGCGGGTACGTCGAGGCGGAAGCCAAAGCCAACAGCATCTGGAATGCTCTGCACCGGCAACAATTCGCGGACTTCCTGACGGTAGAGGGCACCAACCCACCCATTTGGCTTGGGTACGACGAAGATCAACAAAAACCCCGGTGGAGCCTTAACTTCACCACCATCCGAAAGTGAGGACCCCTAATGGCAGGCGTTTACGCTAACCAAACGACGTGGTCGACGGACTTCCAAAGCGTCGTTGACGACACGCCCTCCTATACCGACATTGCGGACATCGTCAGCATCGAGTTCGGTGGCATCACGAGCGCCACGATGGAAACGACCGTGCATGGCGACACGTGGCGGAACCACGTGACCGGACTGAAGGACGGCGGCACGATCGAATTGACCGTCCGGTTTGGTCCCGAAACGCACGCTGACCTCCTCGATAACGTGGGGGAGACGTTCGCCAACAAGTTTGAGTTCCCGAAACAAACGACGGGCAACACGAGTCCCTTGTCGATCGAGTGGGACGCGATCCTGCAAAGCGTCAGCATCAGTGCGCCGTACGACGGCTTGCTGGAGGCCAGCGTGACGCTGCAAACGACGGGCGCTCCGACCATTACGAACGAAGCCGCCTAACGACCGCACCACTTGGGCCCCCTTGGGGGGCCCTTATTTTGTTGGGTTATTCCGTTC
>JAVLCF010000220.1 GCA_031581195.1 Trueperaceae bacterium
ATCGATTGAGCGGGTCCAGGTGGGGCGTCGAGCACGGGCGCACCGGTATCGCGCGAGGTCAACCGGCCGGACGGACCTCCAGCGCCGCCTCGTCCAGGGAGGCGAACAGCTCAGCCAGCTCAACCTCGGCCTCTTCGTCCAGCAGCACGGCCAGCACCCGAGGACCTGCCGCAGTGATCAGGGCGACCACGGGGTCGTCCACGCCTTGCACGCGCCCGACGAACAGCCGCTGCGCGAGCGGCGAGCCTGGGCGCTGGATCCACAGTTCCGTGCCGTCGAGGTCCGGTCCGGTCATGCGCAGAGCCTAGCGCCTGAGCGGGGGTGCTGCGGGGGTAGGGCCGCCGTCCGGGCGCCGGGAGGTTCTCGAGCCCGTCGCGGCCTTCAGTCGTCAGGGGCGACGCTCGATGGCAGGGCGCTCGACACGGCCGCCGGGACGAGCGCGGTCGCGGCCAGCGCGGCAAACAGGACCCGGAACAGGCCGGCGTCCGGATCGGGACCCAGCACCGCCGCCATCGCGGAGGTGCCGGTGATGCTGCCGACGTAGCGCAACGTCGAGTGGAGGCCGGCCGCCTGCCCCGCCCGCTCGCGTCCGGCCGCCTCGAGCGCCGCCGCCTGGATGGCGGCCGAACCCAGTTCGACGCCGGTCCCGAGGAGCACGAGCGGTGCGATCACGCTCGCCCAGCCGCTATCCCCCGCCAGAGCGAGCAGCGGAACGATGCCCACCGCGGCGAGCAGCGCTCAGGCGACGGCGGGCCGTCGCCGCCCGGCTCGATCGGACCAGGCGCCGCCGAGGGGACCGGTCACCATCATGGTCACGGACATCGCGGCGAGCGCCACGCCGACCTACCCGGCCGTCCAGCCGGCGCGCTGCGTCAGGAACACGGGCACGGCCAGCAGGACGGTGTACATCGTCAGGTTCACGAAGGCGACGGCGAGGCCGGCGGCCAGGAAGGCGCGGCGGCGAAGCAGCCCGAAGTCCAGGACGGGGGCCGCCGCGCGGGAGGCGTGCCGGCGAAGGAGCGCGGCCGCCACGACGCCGAGACTCCCGGCCGCGACGGCCATCGATCCCGGGACGCCCTCGACGCGCCACACCGTGCCCGCCAGCGCGGCGAGCACCAGCGTCGCGAGCAGCAGCCCGGCGCCGGCCACGTCGAAGCGCCCGGTCCGGCGTGCGTCGTCGCCGCGTGCGACGGGAAGGCGCCACGTCCACACCAACCCCGGAACCAGTACCAGGAGGTTGGCCGCGAAGATCCAGCGCCAGCCGAGCAGGTCCACGACGATCCCACCGAGCGGAGGGCCGAGCGCCGCGGCCAGGCCGATGCCCGCTCCGATCGTGCCGAGGGCGCGTCCCTGCTGCGAGGTCGGCAACCGGGTGCGGACCATCGC
>JAVLCF010000221.1 GCA_031581195.1 Trueperaceae bacterium
CGGGGCCGTCGTTGCATGCCGTGACCTTGAGGATCCTCTCGCTCGTAGTCAGCTGGAAGCGACGGATGTCCTCCTACCCTCTACTCTTCGAAAAGCAATCTCCTACGATGCTGAACGGCGGTTAGCGCTATGAAGTTCTCCGTAGTCGTACCGGTGCACAACAACGAGAATACACTTGAGAGAACGCTCACTTCGATTCTGTCTCAATCGTTTGATGATTTCGAAGTCATCGTGATCGACGACGCGAGTACCGACCGCACGAGCGATGTCATTGCCGGCGTCGAGGATCCAAGACTCCGGTGCGCGCGGCGAGATGTTCCAGGTCCCGGAGGCTACGCTGCCCGGAACTTGGGAGTCGGGCTTGCTCGTGGGGAGTTTGTCACGTTCCTCGATGCGGACGACGTCTGGGACGAACACCACCTCGCAACGATGCGAGATGTCTGCGACCGCCATCCCAGCGTGGCGTTCTTCGGCAGTGGGTGGAGGTCGATCGTCGGCGACATCGTGACCCAGAACGCCTTCTCCAGGCGCATGGACGGGCCTGACGGCTACGTTGATCTCGAGACGTATTTTCAACTCATCCGGAAAAGGTGGCCTCCCGTCTGGACTGGCGTTGCCTGCTTGCGCGTCTCTGCGCTTGCCTCGACCGACGTCTTTCCCGCGAATACGAGTATTCGCAGAGGTGGTGATGCGTTCGCGTGGTTACGTCTCATGTGTGAACACCAGGCGCTCGTCGTCTCTAACCACGTGGGGGCGACCTACATGCGTGACGACTCAACGGTTACGCGGTCGGCGGATTTGAATCACGAACTGTACTCTGCAGACGCCTACGATGAATTGGCTGCGCTGGTTCCGATGCGGCTACACTCGGAATTGAGGAGGCATTTCAACCGCGCACTTGCATTCCAGTGGATTCATGGCGCTATTGAGGATCGGCCAACGTTTCGCATTTGGAAGCGCATTTGGAAACGTGATTTGGACGTGCTGGTCGCTACCGTCACTGCAGCCTCCTTGTTGCCGCAAGGATTCGTAAGAGCGATATTGCGCCGTGCACTCACGTTTCGTCGACGCGAGAATTGAAGATGAGCATGATGCGAGAAATCAACCATGGTTAAGTCCACGGAAGCAACAAGGACAGGGTGCCCTAGCGCATTCATTGGTGTTTTCGTGGGCGCCAACGCGAGAAGGTGAACGGTGCGGACTCGGAGGGTGAGTACGTTTGTGCCCCGAACTGTAAGGAAATGACCTTCAATAACGATTCGTACATTCGCGCCGTGTTCATGGCAGAGTCACCGCTACAGCTTCTAGGCGCTTGGGAG
>JAVLCF010000222.1 GCA_031581195.1 Trueperaceae bacterium
CGCTACGACGGGCCGTACGTCATCCTTTTCTCCCTGATTCTGTCGGCCGCCATGGCGCGGTTCGTGATGCTGGACCGACGTTTCGTCCGCGTCGGGATCGGGACCTTCCTCGTCATGACCGCCGCGGTGGCGGTCATCGGCATCACCCAGTCCCAGGGGTACGACTTCTGGGCGTGGCTGGGCGTGAACGGTCTCGGGACGACCCCCCGCACGACGCTGGGGAACCCCGCCTTCGCGTCGCTGATCCCCGCCATGGGCGCCATCATCGTCGCCAACATCGCCGGCGGGGAGGACGTCCGCACGAACCCGCGCAAGGCCGCCCTGTGGATCGCCTTCGGGGCCTTCCTCGCGTTTGCCGCCGGGAGCGCCTCGAGTCGGTCCGCGGTCGTGGGGTACTGGGTCGTGCTGGCGATCTGGACCACCGTCAACCTCCTGCGCGGCGTGCGGGTGGGCGACTGGAAGCGGGCGGTCTACCCGCTGTTGATCGCCGGCGTGTTCGTCGGCTCGCAGGCGATCGGGGGGAGTTCGAACCAGTACGCCTCGGGCAAGTTCGAGGCGCTCACCGACATGGTGACGGGCGAGCGGGTGGACAACAGTTGGCAGACCCGCGTGCGCTTCTGGACGATTGCGCTCCGCGCGTTGGAGGATCAGCCCCTCCGGCCGTACGGGTCGGGTGCGTACTCCGTCGTGATGTGGGAGTACGCCGACCCCGAGGAGACGCGCGAGCTCTACCGCATGTTCGTGCCCGAGGAGGCCATCCCGACCGTCCAACGGCAACAGAACGTCCTGATCTACCAGGACCCGAACAGCGGGGAGCGGGTCGGCCAGCGGGTCAACAGCGACAAAGTCCACAACTACCTGCTCGACGCCTGGCTGGCGTACGGCATCGTCCCGACGATCGCGCTCGTCGCGGTGATCGTGGCGATCGTTGCGCGCATGGTGCAGGCGGGCGGGCCCGTCCCCTGGGCGGTGATCTCCGCCGGGACCGTCTACGCCTTCTTCTCGATGGCGTGGTTCCCCGCCGTCGCCACCGACCCCCTCGTGTTCTCCCTCCTCGGGATCGGCTGGGGGGCGGCGGAACGCGAGCTCCGGGGGATCCCATACGAACCCACGGAGGGAAGCTTCGCCGCCCCAGGGGCCCCGCTACGCTCCGGTCGGAAGCTCACGCGCGCGGAAGCGCGCCGCCGCAAGCGCAAAGGCTGAACCCACGCCACGACCCGTGCCGGGCCGTGGCGATCGCGCGGTGCGGTGGGGCGTGTCGCGATCGTCCTAGCGCACGTCTCCGAACGCCGTGCCCTGGCGCGGGTCCGCGCC
>JAVLCF010000223.1 GCA_031581195.1 Trueperaceae bacterium
GTACGGAACGCCGTCGTACCGGGGTGAGGAACGTTCGGCCCGCCGTCCCCCGCGGCGGGCCAACCCATAGCGCGCACCGTGCGCCTCCGTCAGGCGGCGGGCCATACGCGGCGGAGGCGCATGCGACCGCCCGCGAGGTGGGCGATCGCGACGAGGTCGCCGGCCGCATCGAGGAGCATCGCGTCGGTCCCGCCGTCCTGCGTCGCGGTGGCTTCGCCCCGCGCGAGCGGCGCGAGGGCCGTCGGCAGCGCCAGATCCGCCAAGGGCAGCCGCTGGCCCTGCCGGACCCGCGCGACCTGATCGTCGGAAAGAGGGACGGCGGGGAGCGGCAGCACGTCCCGCGCCGCCAGCGCCGGCGCCTCCGCCAACCGGTCCAGGGGCGCGGCGTCGGCGAGGTCCACCGATCCCGAGGCGGTCCGCACCAGGCCCGCCAGGTGGGCGGGCACGCCGAGGCCCTCCCCCAGGTCCCGCGCGAACGCCCGCAGGTACGTGCCGGCCTGCACCTCGACGTCGAACAGGGCGACCGGTAGGTCGGCGAGCGGCGGGGGACGCTCGAACGCGCGGGCGCCCGGGGCGTCCGGCGGCGCCGGCCGCCACCCGCCCGCGCTCGGAGCGAACGTCGTGGGGAGGGCCTCGGCCGGCCCGACGCCCAGGAGCGTGACGGTGCGGTAGCCCGCGGGACGCGCGGGGAGCGCGGCGTACGCCTCCCCCCGGTGCGCGGCGGCGTATGCCCGCTCGCCGTCGATCTTCACGGCGCTGTGGCGCGGGGGGACCTGTTCGGTGACGTCCAGGAACCCCCGGGCCGCCGCCTCGATCGCGTCGGCGTCGAGCGCGCTCGGGTCGCTCCGCGCCTCCAGGGGGCCCTGCGCGTCCCCCGACGCCGTCGCCCCCCCGAACGCTACCCACGCCAGGTAGCGCTTCGTCGACCCGGTCAACCACGGCGACAGCTTCGTATCCTCCTCCGTCAGGAGCACCAGCACCCCGGTCGCGAGCGGATCGAGGGTCCCGGCGTGCCCGACGCGGCGCGTCCCGAACGCCCGCCGCGCCGTCCCGACGACGTCGTGCGACGTCGGGCCCAACGGCTTGTCGACCGGATGGATCGCCACGACCCGCATGCTACCGCCGGACGTGCACGTGGCCCGCGCGCCGGGCCCACGTCCGCCTATCGTGAACGCATGCGCACCCCCCGGTCGGGCCGTCGGCCGCGTCGCCGTCGCACCTGGCGCGGCGCCGTGGCGCTCGTGGTGGGCGCGTTGGCGTGCACCGGCGTGGCGCAAC
>JAVLCF010000224.1 GCA_031581195.1 Trueperaceae bacterium
CGGTCGCGGTAGAGGTTCGCGACCGCGGCGACGTCCGCCGTCGTGCCGCTCGGGAGCCACGCGCGCGCGCCGGCGTGCAGGCGCCGTGCGAGCGCCAGGCTGGCGAGCGCGTCGAAGTCGGGCGGGTCGTGACAGACGACGAGACGCACGCCGCGAGGGTACCGCGGCGTGCGCGCGGCGCCCGCTCAGGGTTGCGCGATGGGGTGCAGGTCCGGCAGGGCGCGCGCGAAGGCGGTCAGGAGGCGGATGACGGCGTCGACGTCGCGGACGTCGACCAGTTCGCTGGGGGAGTGCATGTAGCGGTTGGGGATCGACACGACCGCCGTGCGGGTCCCCGCCCGGGCGGGCGCGAGGTGGTCGGCGTCGGTCGCGGTGCGGCGCGGCGCGGTCCCGACGGTGTAGGGGATCGCTTCCGCCTCCGCGACGGCGCGGAGCGCCTCGAACACCCCGCGGTGCACGAACGACCCGACCGACAGTTCGGGCCCGGACCCGAGGGCGTGCTCGCCCTCGCGGCGGGCCTGGATGCCGGGGACGTCGGTGGCGTGCGTGACGTCGATCGCGATCGCGACGTCCGGCTCCAGGCCGTACCCCGCGGCGGCGGCCCCGACCCCGCCGATCTCCTCCTGCACCGTCGCGCTGGCGATCGTCTCGAGCGGCGCGTCGGCGCTGCGGCGCGCGACCTCGAGGGCGACGTACGCCCCGATGCGGTCGTCGAGCGCTTTGCTGGCGATGCGGCCGTTACGGAGGTGCAGGGTGGGTTGCTCGATCACCGCGGCGTCGCCGGGCGCGACGACCGCGAGGGCGTCCTCGCGGTCGGTGGCGCCGACGTCGATGAACAGCCCGTCGCTCGTGACGACCTTGCGGCGGTCCTCGGCGCTGAGGAGGTGGATCGGTTTGCGGCCGATCACGCCGACGACGTCGCCGTTGCGACCGACGATGCGGACGCGCTGCCCGACCAGCTGTTGGGCGTCCCACCCGCCGACCGTCCCGAACCAGGCGAACCCCTGGTCGTCGACGTGGCGGACGAGGAGCCCGATCTCGTCGATGTGGCCCGACAGCACCAACCGCGGCGTGCGGCCCGCCCCGGCGACGGCGAACGTCGAGCCGTAGACGTCGCGCCGCACCTCGAGGCCGTGCGCGGCGGCCTGGTCGGCGAACACCGCGGCGGGCCGCGACTCGAAACTGCTGGGGCCGGGCGCCTGCAACAGCGCATCGAGGAACGTCAGGTCGAGGTCGGGACGGGGGGCGTCGTTCGCGTCGCTCATGCCGCGA
>JAVLCF010000225.1 GCA_031581195.1 Trueperaceae bacterium
CGCGGTATCCTCGCGCGAGGCGGTCGACGTGCCCTTGATCGACGGAACCTACGAAGTCCTCGAGCAACGCGCGACCGGCGACGGTCGGACGCTCGTGCGCGCGACCGACCCGGCCGGCACCCCGGTCCGACTCGTCGTCTACGACCTCCCGCCCGACGCGGAACCGGCGTTCGAGACGTACCGACGCACCCTCAAACGCCTGGCGCGGGACCCCGACGTCCGCCTGCTCGACGTCGTCTCCCGGCCCGGCGCGCGCTACGCGGTGTGGGCCGACCCGACCGGGTGGCCGCGCGCGTCGTTGGACGACGCCTGGCGCGCGCGCCTCGAGGGGGCGGGGCTCGACCCCGCCGCCGCCGACCTCCGCCGCGACGGCGACGCCGTCGTCCTCGCCGGGCTCGACGGGGACCTCGACGACGTCGCGGCCGGCGACGGTGGAGCGGGGCACGCCCCGGAACCCGGCCGCCCCTCCCCCCGCGCGGTTCGGACCGCGGCGGCGACCGCGCTCGCGTTCGGCCTCGCGATCCTCCTCGCGCTCGTGGGGTGGCGCGGCACGGTCAACGACGCGGTCGTCACCCTTCCCGACCTGGCGGGCGCGTCCGCGTCCGACGCGGCGGCGGACCTCGCGGCGCTCGGCGTGCGGGTCGCCCCGGTGGCGGTGCCCGGCGACGCGCCCGCCGGCACGGTGCTGCGGACCGCCCCGCCGGCCGGGACGTCGTTGCGGCCGGGCCGCACCGTCCGCCTCACGTACGTCGAAGCCAACGCCGGCCCGGCCGCCACGCCGCTGCCGTCGCTCGTCGGCCGGACGCGGAGCGAGGCCGAAGCCCACCTCCGCGAGGGCGGCTTCGTCGTCGGGGACGTCGCCCGCATTCCGGCCGCCGTCCCCGCCGGCACCGTCGTCGCGCACGCGCCCGGCCCGAACGGCGACCGCCCGCCCGGCACCGCGGTGCACCTGCTGCTGAGCGACGGTCCGCGTCCGGAACGCACCTTCCTCCCCGACCTGCGCGGCCTCGACGTCGCCGTGGCCCGCGACCTGGCGCGGGTCGCGGGATGGAGCGCGGACCGCGTCGTCGTGGAGCGCGTCGCGGCGTCCGGCGCCGCGCCCGGCACCGTGCTCGCCACGACGCCGGCGCCGTGGCACGCCGTCCGCGTGCGCGCGTCCACCGTCCGGCTCCTCGTCGCCGATGCCGAGGGGGCCCCCTTCTTCGAC
>JAVLCF010000226.1 GCA_031581195.1 Trueperaceae bacterium
ACGCCTTGCGTTTGCCGTCGGTGTCGGCCTTGCTCGGTTCGTTGCTCATGGTGGTCGCCTCCGTCGCCCGGTCGGGCGGTCCTCGTTCAGGTGTCGGACGACCGCAGGCGCCGTCGGAG
The DNA here is from genome assembly GCA_031581195.1 of Trueperaceae bacterium. Classification (NCBI taxonomy): domain Bacteria; kingdom Thermotogati; phylum Deinococcota; class Deinococci; order Trueperales; family Trueperaceae; species Trueperaceae bacterium. Next base: position 120 of record JAVLCF010000226.1, read on the forward strand.
GAGGTCGAGGGCCCCGAGGACGACGCGGTCGCGCCGTCGGGCCCCGCTGCGCCCCGGGAGGCGGAGGCTCTCCGCGTGGTCTCCCGCGGCGTCGCAGACGGCGACGTCGACCTGCACGCCTCCGCCCTCGCCGTCCACCGGTCGCACGTCGCCCACGGCGATCGCGGTGTCCGCCCCGAAGGCGTCCCGCACCTCGTGCGCGGCGGCGACGGCGCGGGCGCCGTCGCGGTTCGCCGGGAGCGCGGTGGGGACGTCCTCCGCGGTGACCCTCCAGCCTACCATGGACCCGGTGAAACGAACGCCGTCCGGGTCGGCGTCGGCGAGCGCCGTCGCCAACGCCCCCGCGCTCGCGCGCTCGGCGACCGCCAGCGTCGCGCCGCGCGCCGCCAGGCCTTCGATCACGACGCCCGCGAGCGTCGCGTCGTCCGCGCCCCACACCGCCGCCCCGAGCGCCGCCTCGACCCGCGCCGCGACCGGCGCCCCCAACGCCGCCGCCGCGTCCGCGTCCGCCGCCTTCGCCGCGACGCGGACGTGCACGCCGTCCGCCCGCGCGTACGTCGCGACGCTCGGGTTGTCGCCCGTCGCCAGGTCGCCCAGCAGGTCGGCGACGTGCGACTCGCCGACGCCCCCGGTCTTGAACGTCCGCGTCCACAAGCGCGCCGCGGGCAGCGCCAGGCGCGGCAGCAGCTGCTCGTGCAGCATCGGCTCCAACTCCCGCGGGGGGCCGGGCAGCGCCGCGACGACCTTCGCCGCCCCGCCCCGCTCGAGCCGCGCCAACCACCCGGGCGCGGTGCCGTGCGGGTTCGCGAGCGGCGTCACCGACGGCGTCGTCCACGCCTGCTTCAGGTTGCGCTCGGGCATCGTCCGACCGGTCCGCGCGAAGAACGCCCGCAGGTCCGCCTCCAGGGCGGCGTCCACGACCGGCGCTTCGCCCAGCACGTCCGCGATCGCTTCGCGCGTCACGTCGTCGTCGGTCGGCCCCAACCCGCCGGTCGTCAGCACCAGGTCGCTGCGCGCCAGGCCCACCTCCAGCGCCTCGCGGATCCGCGCGCGGTTGTCGCCCAC
>JAVLCF010000227.1 GCA_031581195.1 Trueperaceae bacterium
CCTCGCCGGGCCCCTGGAGGGCGTCCGCGACGCGGGTGAGGCGCGCGAAGACGTCGTCGCGGTAGCGCGCGACGAACGCCGCGTCGGCGTCCGCGTCGGCGGTCTCGTGGGCGTCGGCGCGCAGCGCCGCGCGGAGCCCCGCCGGGACGCGGTAGGTCGGGGGGTGGCCGGCGCCGCCCGACCGGGTGACGAGCCCGAGCGCCTCGAGGCGGGACAGGTCGCGCCGGACGAGGGCCTCGTCGCGAGCGTCGGCGTGCGCCAGCGTGGCGACCGACGCCGGCACGCCGACGAACGCGAGGCGACGCAGGAACGGCGCCAGGTCGGGCGGGGCCGCGGCACCGGCGGCGCGACCGTGCGCCAGGAGCGAGCGTTGGTGCGGGGGCAGGTCGGGGGCGTTCACCTCGAGGCGTCGGGCGAGGTCGGGGAGGGGGGCGACCGGGTCGCCCAGGTCCCCGCGCGCCCAGGCGTACCCGGCCAGCACGAGCGACAGGGGGTGACCCTGCAGGAGCCGCGTGGCGAGTGCCACGCTCGTGCGGGTCGCGGCGTCCAGGTCGGCGGGGATCCCGGTCCAGCCGTGCCGCCGGGCGGACGCCAGGAACAGTTCGGTCGCGGGCGCGTCGGTCATGCGTTCGGGATCGCGCACGTCGAGATCGGGGACCGCCAACGGCCCCGGCGACCACACCCGTTCGCGCCCGTGGCCGACCGGTGCGGCGCCGGTCGCGACGATGCGAACGGGGCCCGGTCCGGTCGTGAGGGCCTCCGCATCGTGCGGCGTCAGCAGGCCGGGGGGCAGGTCGTCGAGCCACACGAACGTCGTGCGGTCGGGATCCGGCCAGGGCGGGCGGACCGCGTCGATGGCCTGGACGAGGGCGCCTGCGTCCTGCGCGTTGCGGGCGTCGAGGCGGACCACGCGGTCGTCGGTGCGGGCGACGTGCAGGCGGAGCGCTTCGGAGGCCAGCGTCGACGTCCCGAGTCCGGGGCCCGCGGTGAGGGTGAGCCAGGGGAGGGTGGGGTCGGCGAGACGGTCGAGGACCGCCAACAGATCCGCTTCGCGGCCGACCAGGCCGAACGGGGTCGGGAGGAGGTCGCCGTCGGTCGGGGTGGGCACGTCGGGGGCCACGGGCGTGGCCGTCCCGTTGGGCACCAACCAGGTGCGGCGGACGTCGTGCAGCA
>JAVLCF010000228.1 GCA_031581195.1 Trueperaceae bacterium
CGACGGCGGGTCGCCGCAAGAGACCACGGCCCGGCCTCCGGACGCACCGACGGTGGACCGGGCGTTCGCGATCGTGCGGCTCTACCTCCCGCCAGGGACCCCCGTGGCGGTTCGGGGCGTCACGGCTGCGGCGACGACGGCGGGCGCCGCTTCCCCCAGGCCCGCAATCGGGGAATGGCGACCCACCCTGTTTCACGGCGCCCGGAACTTTCTGGGGCACAGCGCCGCCGTCGCTGCATTGGTCGTGCTCGCGGTGGCACGAAGCGGGACGGGCCGCCTCCTCGGGGCGGCGCCGTTCTTGGCGATCGCCGCTCTCACGGGGAGTCGATCCGCATGGCTCGGTGTGTTCGTCGGAGCCGTGATCCTTGCGATCCCTCGAGTCCGACGTACGACGGGTGGCCGTTCGTTCGGATGGGGGGTGATGCCCTTCGTCGCGCTCGTCGGATTGGTCGGGACGTGGGCGATCCGGTCCAGCCTACTGGAACACCAAACGTCGCGCTTGGACATCTTCGCTGGTGCCGTCCAAGCGTTCCTGGATGACCCGTGGCGCGGTCTCGCGGGCCGCGGCATCGACTTTGCAGACTACTGGCAGACGTTGGCCCGCGATCCGGGTGGCGAGGCCGTCACGCATGCGCACAACCTATGGTTGCAAGCGGCTGCGACGCATGGGGTGATCGGCCTGACCGCTACGACGTGGCTGTCCCTCGCCTTCATGATCCTGGCCTGGCGTCTGGGCCGGCTGGCTGGTGTGGCGCTGGTGCTAGGTGCCCTCACGATGAGCGTCCTCGACGTCTCGTTCCTGTTCGTGTACGTGCAGCTCCCACTGATGTGGGGACTGAATGCGCTAGACGCTGCAAGTCGGAGCCTCCAGGGCGGGCAGCCAGACGTTCCACCTCCACGATCACCGTGACCGGTGGCGCATCGATCCGTCCCATTCGGTGCGACGTCTCCACCGCGTGGCGTCGCACCCTACCTAGCGTCCTTGCCCATTCCGGAGGGCGCGTCGAAGGCTGCGTGGCCACACGATGCTGCCCGAGATCCGGCCTCGTCACCACCGAACCGGTGGGGGCGTCGCGGGACCGACCGTTGGCGCGGCTTGCATCCACGATCCTCGAATCTCCGGACGCGCGGGTCGGCCTTCGGTTGGGATCGGTACCCATACGGCCGAC
>JAVLCF010000229.1 GCA_031581195.1 Trueperaceae bacterium
GAGCGGCGGTGCAGCCCGGTCGCGCCCGCCGGGAGGGGCCGCGTCCGTTCCGCGGTCTGCACCACGCCCCGCCCGTCGGTCGCGCGGACGCTCACGTCGAACGTCCCGTCCGCGCCGACCCCCACCACGTCCGGCGACCCCAGCCACGCCCAGCGGCGCCACGCGTACGGGCTCGGGGCGGCCTCGAGGTCCGCCTCCCGCCACGTCGCGCCGCCGTCGAACGACACGTCGACCCGCGCGACCCCCCGCCCCCCGGCGAACGCCACGCCCGCCACCGCCCACCGGCCGTCCCCGAGATCGGTCGCGACGTCGGTATCGACGCGACTCAGGGTCCGCACCGTCGCGACGTCGCTCCAGCCCCGCGTCGCCCAGTACCCCAGGTGGTTCTCGGCGCGCAGCTCGATGCGCCGAAGCCACTTCACGCTCTTCATGCCGTAGATGCCGGGCACCAGCAGACGCGCCGGGAAGCCGTGCGCCGGCGCGAGCGCCTGCCCGCCGTGCCGGTACGCGACCAGCGTCCCCTCGGCCCGCGCCGCATCGAGGGGGAACGAGTCGTCGTAGTTGTCCGCCGCCCACGCCACCACCTCGCGCGCGTCCGGGTGCACGCCGGCCGCCTCCAGCAGGTCGCGGAGCCGCACGCCGGTCCACTCGCTCGTGCCGATCAGGTCGCCCCCCACCCGGTTCGAGACGCACACGAGGGTCGAAGGCCGCGTCACCGACGGGAGCGCCGCCAGGTCGTCGACGCTCAACGACAGCGGCGTCGTCACGAGGCCGTCGATCCGGAGGCGCCACCCCGCCTCCCGCACGCGGGGCGGCGTCAGGTTCTTCGAGATCTCGTAGTGCGCGTCCGCCGGCGTGATGCGCGGCGCCAGGCCCCGAATCCGCGCCCACGGCACGACGCCCCCCAGGAACGCCGATTGCGCCCACGCCGCGGGGCCGCCCGCCCCCGCCGCGAGGCCGGACGCCGCCGCCACGATCCAGCCCAACGCGCCGCGCCGGCCCGGGCGGGACGCCGCCCCGGGCGTGCCCCCGCTGGCGATCCACGCCAACAGGAAGGCGCCGACCGCCGCGCCGGCGTGCACCGGCAGGGGAGGCCACGCGACGTTCGACGGCGCACGCCCGAACGCCCCCGCGTCCGCCCACGGGAACAGGCCGAGGCCCACCCCC
>JAVLCF010000230.1 GCA_031581195.1 Trueperaceae bacterium
ATCGCTTCGATCGGCGCGTCGACCTGCGTGACCGACATCCCGGTGGTCCCGTCGACGTTGTTGAGGGGGATGGCGACGGGACCGGGCGCGCTGCAGTCGCCGGTGTGGAAGTGGGCGGGGTGGTTGCCGCCCTCGGGGGTGCCGTCGAGGTCGAGCGTCACGAGGGTGCCGCCCTGGGCGCGCTCGAGCGTAATGTCGCCGGAGACGCCCGAGTCGCCGAGCGACCCGACCGGGAGGCGGATGGCGTCGGTGGAGGCGGCCACGACGGACGGCGGCAGGAGGACGGTGTCGACGACGTGAATGAGGCCGTTGTCGGCCGCGACGTCGGCCTGCACGACGGTGGCGTCGTTGACGTGAACGGTGCCGCCCTCGACCTGGATGGTGACCGACTCGCCCTGCACGGTTTCGGCGCTGGCGAGGTTCACGACGTCGCTGGCGGGGACCTCGCCGGCGACGACGTGGTACGTCAGCACGGCGGTGAGCAGGTCGGGATCGGCGAGCACGGTCTCGAGCAGGCCGTCGGGCAGCGCGGCGAAGGCGTCGTCGGTGGGTGCGAAGACGGTGAACGGCCCGTCGCTGGCGAGGGTGTCGACGAGGCCGGCCTCCTGCACCGCGGTGACGAGGGTGTCGAACGAACCGGCCGAGGCGGCGACCTCGGGGATGGTTTGGGCCGTGGCGGCTCCGGTGAGCGCGACGGCGGCGAGCAGGGACAGAACGATGGAACGCATGGTGCCTCCTTGGCGTGGGCGTGCGCGGCGCGCACGGACGAGACATGCACGATCGTGGACGGGACTGCGATGCCACGGACCCGGGCCGAACGGGGCCCGAGACCGACGGTCGGGCGCCGGGGTGCGCGGGAACGACCGGATGTGAGCATAGGCGCCGCGGGCGTTTCGGTCTGCGGCAACGCTCACGGTGCCCGTGCGCTACGCCACGGTTCGAGCCGTCACAGGCTTTACGTGGCTTTGAAACGAAGGTCACACGGTTACTATGGCGGCGTGGTCGACGGCTCCTCCTCTGCTTCCCTCGGCCCAGTGCACGTCGACGTCATCGGGCCGCCGCGCGTGCTGGTCGGCGGGGTGCCGGTCCGCTTCCGCTACCGCAAGGCGGAGGCGCTCACGTACTACCTGGCCGTCGAACGCGGTCG
>JAVLCF010000231.1 GCA_031581195.1 Trueperaceae bacterium
CCCGCGTCGCCGGCCCCGCCAACGCGAACGTCGGGGGGGGATGCCCCTCCCCGAACGGCTCCAGCGTCCGGACGCCCCGCCACAAGTCCTCGTCGACGTCCTCGGGCGCCAATACCGCATCGACCGTCACGTCCGGGGTGGGGACGGGGAACGTCGCGACGTGCGCGTGGATCGCCTCCCGGAACGCGTCGACCCGGTCCGGGTCGACGGCGAAGCCGGCGGCGGCGGCGTGCCCGCCGTAGCGCCGCAGGGTCGGGGCGGCCGCCGCCAGGGCGTCGACCGCGGAGATGCCGGGGGTGCTGCGGACGCTGCCCTGCCCCCGCGCGAGGATGAACACCGGCTTGTAGAAGCGCTCCAGCAGCTTCGACGCGACGATCCCCATGACGCCGGGGTGCCAGGCGTCGTCGCCGACCACCAACGCCGGGTCGCGGGGGTCGACCCGGTCGACCGCCTCGTCGAACATGCGGTCCTGGATCGCGCGGCGTTCGGCGTTGCGGGCGTCCAGGTACGTCGCCAACTCGCGCGCCGTGCGTTCGGTGGGCGCCAGCAGCAACGCCAGGCCCTGCTCCGGTTCCCCCAGCCGCCCCGCGGCGTTCAGGCGCGGGGCGAGGCCGAACGCCACGTCGCGGGCGGTCGGCGTCTCCGCCAAGCGCGACTGCTTCGCCATCGCCCGCACGCCCGGCCAGGCGCTGTCGGCGAGCCGCTCCAGGCCGGCGCGGACCAACGCCCGGTTCTCCCCCAATAGCGGCGCGACGTCCGCGACCGTCCCGATCATCGCGACGTCCGCCAGTTCGAACGGCGGCTCGAGCCCCAGCCGCGCGTGCAGCCGCCACAACAGGTGGAAGGCGACGCCGGACCCGGTCGGCTCCACGCCGGGGTGTCCGGACCGCATCGTGACGCCGTCGGCGGCCAGGCGGGGGTGGACGAGCAACGCGTCGGGCAACGTCGCGCGGGGCGTGTGGTGGTCGGTCACGATCACGTCCGTGTCCGCCGCGCGCAACGCCGCGACCTCGTCGACGTTGGTGATGCCGCAATCGACGGTGACGAACAGGTCGCTGCGCTCCGCGTGCTCCGGCACCAGGTCGGCGTGCACGCCGTACCCGTGCGTCAAGCGGTTCGGGAGGAAGCCGTCGACCGTCCC
>JAVLCF010000232.1 GCA_031581195.1 Trueperaceae bacterium
CATCCGGCCGGAACGCAGGTCGCGGTGCGTCGCGGTCCTCAAGCCGCTCGAACGGCGCGCGTTTCGTGACGCGCGCCACGTCGTTCTCCCGGCGTCCCGACACCCGGCGTGTGGAGCCCACGGCACGCGTCGTGATTTCTTCGCGTTCCCTTAGCTCCGCTCTCGTTTCTTTGTAGTAGTCATCCCCACGATCCGTTGGGCTGGCTTCGCGTTGGTACGGCAGCAACACGCACCGGCAGTTCGGGTGGAGCGGCGTTTCCGGCGCGTTCACGCGTTCGTACACGAAGCCGTGCCGGCCTGCGCAGTATTCGCACGTCCTGCTGTCGTTCGTCGCGTCGAACCGGACGTACTCAATGCCGGCCTCCCTGAACGATTGCGAGCGAGCGTCGTTGTTCGTGCGCATCAACACCGTCCGCGTAATGCGTTCCGCTTCCGCACGCGTGACGCTCACGGCATCCCGCACGCCACGCGCTGCAGCCCTTGGGCCGGCCCCACGAACGCTGGCGCGCACAAGCTCCTCCTCCAAACGGTCAAGTCCCGCCTCGCCGACCTTGCGGAGGGTCGTAAGGGTCGACTCCGTCGTGGCTTGGATGAGGGGAAGGTCAACACGCGTACCGAACGATCGACTGACTTGCCGCAGCACTTCAGGGTCCGTCGTTTCGCCTGCCGCTGCGGAGATCGCTTCGCGCGCGGTTCGCATGCCGTCCTCGTACGCAGCTTGGATGTCGGTCCGCATGCGTTGCCCCAGCGGACCGTCCGGCAACTCCAATAGTGTGCGGGCGGCCCTCGATTGGTTGAGGGCTTCCCGTGCCGCCTGTTCCGCGAAAGCGCGGGGTCGGCGGTCCTGCAGGTTGAGGGCCGACAACCGAGCGCGCGCGTCGTTCTCCACCACCTCAAGGAGTTCGTCGAGGCGCTTGAGTTGTTCACGTTCAAGGGTGTCGACGAGGCGGGCGGCATCTTGCGCGAGCGCTTCGGGGTTCATGCGTCATCAATTCCGAACAGTTGGCCGGGTGTAGCGCCACGCGCGCGGGTGTCGAGCACCTCCAGAAATTCGTTGAGTTCGTCGTCCGTGAATGCGCCCTCCCCCAGGAACTGTTGGAAGCGACGTGCGGCGAC
>JAVLCF010000233.1 GCA_031581195.1 Trueperaceae bacterium
CGCCCCACGGGCGTCCCCCCGACGCGGAGGGGCGTCGGGGCGAGCGCGAGGCGGACGCCGCCGCCGATGCGCGCCGGGCGGAGCGGCCCCCAGGCGCCGTCGAGCGCGTGAAGCGTCGCCCCGCGCAGGTCGGCGCGGACGACGCCGCGGACGTCCGCATCGGCCTGGACGCCGCGCCACGCCGGCCGCCAGGGGGCGTCCGCAGCGGTCCGGACCGCGACGCCGAGCGCCTCCCACGGGCCGTCGGTCCGCAGTTCGATCCGGCCGTCGCCCCCCGCCGCGTCGGCCCCGGCGAGGCGGAGCGTGGCGCCCCCCTCGACGCCGTCACGCGCGAGGCGCCAGGCGCCGGTCCCCCGCAGCGCCTCGGCGTCGACGTCCGCCTCCAGCGTCGCGCCGTCGGGGTCGTGCCGGCCGCGCAGCGACGCGGTGGTCGCGTCGAGCGGGCCGCCGGGGACGCCGGCGACGTCGAGCGACCAGGCGGCGTCGAGCGGCGCGACGCTGCGGAGGTCGGCGTCGCCGGTCAGGGTCGCTCCGGCGGCGCGGGCCCCGGCGAGCGTCGCGCGGATGCGCGGGACGCCGCGCCCCTCGAGGGCGAGCGCGACGTCGCCCCCGAGGAGCCGACCGTCGAGCGTGCCGGTCCAGCCGTCGGCTGGGCGGAACGTCACGCCGTCCGCGCGGAGCGTCGCCGGACGCTCGTCCCACGTGCCCTGCAGGCGCGCGTCGGCGTCGAGGCGTAGGTCGCGCCACCCGCGGACGCTCAGCGCGACGAACGTCGTCCCCGAAGGTCGCGCCGCCGCGGGGGCGTCGCGGACCGCGGCGGGGAGGACGTCCTCGAGCCGGCCGCTCGCGCGGACCTCCGCCGCGACCCGGCGCAACGTCAGGTCGACGTCGGCGTTCGCCAGGACGGTGCCGGCGTCGGCGCGTCCCGACGCGTCCACCCGGAGCAGGCCCCCCTCCAGGTCCGCCGTCGCCTCGACGTCGCGGAGGGCGGCCACCGCGGGGACGTCCGGCGGGTGCCAGGCGCCGCCCACGAGCTCCGCGTCGCCGGACCAGCCGTCGCCGGGTCGGTAGCGGACCGACGCGTCGACGGTCCCGCCG
>JAVLCF010000234.1 GCA_031581195.1 Trueperaceae bacterium
CACGATGTGGAGCGGGTCGGTTGTTTCGATTCCGTCGGGGTGGTTGTTGTGCGACGGGACCAACGGGACGCCGGACTTGCGGGATCGATTCATTGTTGGGGCGGGTGGCGCCTATACGGTGAACGATACGGGTGGTGCGGATAGTGTGCAGTTGTCGGGCAGTGAAATGCCTTCTCATTCGCACGGTAGTGGTTCGTTGCAAACGGATTACGCTGGTTCGCACTCGCACGGGGGGACCGCTGAAACGGCCGGATCGCACAGTCACGGTGTCAGCACAGCCAACCTCACGGGTAACATGACCTGGCCCAGGGGGGACGGAGAAGGGCATCCGCAGGCAACGAGCACCAGCGGAATTCTTAGCACCTCAAACATCAACGTCACCACGATGTACGCCAAATTCAATAGAAGTAGTTTTTCGGCCACGAACTCTATGCAGGTTGATGCTACGCACTCGCACTCTCTCAACAACGCTGGGAACCACACGCACAACCTTGACATCCAAAACGCCGGAAGCCACGACCACGACGTGGACGGCAACACCAGCAGCAGCGGTGGGAACGCCGCACACGAGAACCGTCCGCCCTACCTCGCTCTTGCGTACATCATGAAAGCATGACCCGCATTATTCGGGTTCCGTTCCTCGTTCCCCGTTGGGCCATTGCGCAAGTCTTGCTACCCAACACCATCTTCTTAAAGGCCGGCGTGACCGCGTCAACAACGCTAATTGCGCACGAACTGGTGCACGTCGACCAAATCCAGCGGTACGGGTTGCTGGCGTACTGGGTTCGATACCTATTGCTTTTGTTGAGGTACGGGTACGAGGACCACCCAATGGAAATCGAGGCGCGGGCGTTGGAAACGACGATCGAGTGGCGTAAGCGTGCGAAGCGCGTGTTGGAGGTGAACGATGCCTGATCTCGTGAACACGAATAGCCTGACGTGGAGTGAGTCGGCTGGCGATTTGTTGGGGACCGTGACGGGGCGTGTGCCTTCTGTGCGGGTGGACGATAACGGGACGGTCGGGTCGAACTCGACGCCTGGCGCGTTGACGATTGATGCGGCGGGGAACGTGACGCTGTCGGCTGACGCGA
>JAVLCF010000235.1 GCA_031581195.1 Trueperaceae bacterium
CCGTGTGGTCCGTCGACGACGACGGCGCTCCCACCGACGAGCACACGTACTGGCCCGGCTTCGCCGAACGCACCGCGGTCGGCCTCACGCTCGAGACGCTCGAGGTGGGCGAACCCGCGCGGTGAATCACGCGGCGTTCGACGGACCGGAGCGCGGCCCCGCGCCAGGTGCCCTCGCTGCACCCGTCACCTCCTCCGCCCACCTCCCCGAGGTGGGCGAACGGGTGGTGCTGGCCTGCGTCGGGCGGACCGGAGACGTCCTCCACGCGCGCCTCCTGCCGCCCGACCGAACGCCCGACGCCCCCGACGTACGCAGCCGCAACGACGCGACCGCCGTCCCGACCGGCGTCTCGCTCGTCGCCCGGACCGGCCTATCCAGCGACCTCCCCGTCCCCGGGGAGTGGTTCGGGTACGACGTTACGAACACCTGGACGTTCGGGAGCACGCCCTACCTCGGGGGTTCGGTCGCGTGGGCGGGACGCGACGTGCGCGCGCTGGGCCTCCCCCCATGCCCGCTGGACGTGCGCGACACCTGGACGCCCGACGAGGGGCTCGAAACGCTCGGGCTGGACCCCGACGCCCTCGAGCCGGTGTACGACGACCTCCTGGCCGCCGGCCCGCGCCGCGTCGTCGAGCTACGTCCCCCGATGCCGGCACCGCGGCGTCCCCTCGCGTTCGAGGAGGACGCCATCCTCGAGGCGGCGGTGCTGCGCGACGTCGGGGACGTCCGAGGCGTCGAGGACGTCCTCAACGACCTCACCCGCCGCGACCTCCGCGCCCTCGAGGCGCACGTCGCGTGGGGCGAGGCGGCCTTCGACGACGCGACGTTCGGCGGGTACGCCGGCGCCTACCGTCACTACGCCGTCGCGGTCGACGTGGCGGAGCGCACCTCCGACCTGAAGCCCGACGACCTCACCCCCAAGGGCTGGATCGAGAACCGACCGTACCTCCACGCCCTGCACGGGCTCGGCCTGGCCGCGTGGGCTCTCGGGCGTCACGAGGAGGCCCGCCGGACGTTCGCGCGGCTCCTGTGGCGCGACCCGCGCGACGGCGCCGGCGCGCGATTCCTCATCGCGCACCTCGACGCCGGCC
>JAVLCF010000236.1 GCA_031581195.1 Trueperaceae bacterium
GAGGCGGCGACCTCGGGGATGGTTTGGGCCGTGCCGGCGCCGGTGAGCGCGACGGCGGCGAACAGGGACAACACGATCGAACGCATGGTTCCTCCTTGGCGTGGGCGTGCGCGGCGCGCACGGACGGGACGTTCACGGACGTGGACGGGGCGGGACTGCAAGGCCACGGTCCCAGGCAGGGGCCCGAAACCGCAAGACCGGGCGCGCGGGTGCGCAGGCGCGACCAAAACGAAGGATAGGCGACGGGGGCGTTTCGGTCTGCGGCAACGCTCACGGTGCCCGTGCGCTGCGCCACGGTTCGAGCCGGCACGGCCTTGACGAGGGGCTGGTACGACTGGCACACGGTGATCCTGGCGGCGTGGGTGACGGCTCCTCCTCGGCTCCCCTCGGCCCGGTGCACGTCGACGTCCTCGGGCCCCCGCGCGTGCGGGTCGGCGGCGCACCGGTCCGCTTCCGCTCCCGCAAGGCGGAGGCGCTCACGTACGACCTGGCGGTCGAACGCGGTCGCCACTCCCGCGCCCGCCTCGCGGCGCTGTTGTGGGACGACGTTGCCGGCGGCGCCAACCTCCGCGTCATCCTGAACGACGTCCGCAAGCACCTCGGGCCCCACGTGATCGTCGATGCGGCGACCCAACGCGTGGGCTTGACCGACGTGCACTGCGACGTCGACGCTCTGGACGGACCGGCGACCGACGCCCCGAACGGGCGCCTCGGGCCGCAGCTGCGCGCGGACCCCTCGCTGCTGGAGGGCTTCGACGTCGCCGACGCGCCCGCCTTCGAGGCGTGGCGCGACGAGGCGGACGCCCACGTCCGCGAACGGCTCGCGCGCCTCCGCGCGCAGGCGCTCGACGCCGCCCTGGACGCCGACGACCTCCCCACCGCCCTGGACCTGGCGGACGCCACCTGCCGCGCCGCCCCGTGGGACGTCCTCGCCCTCGCGCGGCTCGTGCGCCTGGCGCTCCGCGTCGGCGCGAACGAGCGCGCGGCGCACCGCCTGGACGGCACCGAAACGGCGGTCGCGGAGGTCGGAGGGGACGAGGCGCTCGCCCAGGTCGCCGCGCTGCGGCCCACCTCCGC
>JAVLCF010000237.1 GCA_031581195.1 Trueperaceae bacterium
ACGCCGGCGAGCCCGTCGAGGTCGCAGCATGATCCTCCTCGAGAACTACTGCATGTATTGCGACGAGGAACGCACCGACCTGGTGGCGCCCGACATGTGCAGCGAATGCAGTGCCCACCTCAACGACCCCGAAGAACGCCGCCACATCCTCAAGTTCGCGATGGAACGCCAAGCCAAAATCGTTGCGAAGCACGCTGCACGTCTCGCCCGCACCTACACGCACGACTTCGAGGGCCGCCCCATCCGAGGGCTTGCCGCCACCAACGACCACAAACTTCGCGTCGCCGCCGAACGGTACGACCGCCTTAGCGACGAGTGGTACGCCGAGCAACGCCGCCGCCACAACAACAAGACTCAACGGCAGGAGGTCACCGCATGACGTACGAACAAGCCATCAAGAACGAAAACGACGTGATCGAGGACCTCCTCAATTACCTCCTCGAGAACGAACCGACGCACGGCACGCGCCCCCGGCACCGCGACGCGTTCCTCGCGGGCGTCGCTCGCCACACGCTGTTCCTGATCGAAGCGATGGAGGAACTCGAGAACGCCACCCTGCCGTACGAAATGGAGGCCGCATGATGAGCGATTCTCGGGGGAAATACCAAACCTACGTGAGACGGGGAAGGCAAGCCTACGAAAATGGAGAGCCCATGCCCACTAATGAGCACGCCCTTTGTGAGGCAGGGCTTCAAGAGGGTTGGCGGAAAGCCTGGAGGGAAGCCAACGAACTTTTAGAAACGCGCGACGCCGGGAGGGACGCATGACGCACGACCTCGAGAAAGCCACCAGCATGCCGATCCGCAGCATGGATGACCTGGCTCGCTTGGCGGACATGTTCGCGCGAAGCGGGTACTTCACGGACGCTAAGGACGCCGCACAAATCGGTGTGAAGGTCCTGGCGGGACGCGAAATGGGGTTCGGCCCCTTCGCGTCCGTCAACGGCGTGCACGTCATTCAAGGCAAACCGACGGTCGGCAGTAACCTCATGGCGGCCGCCGTGAAGGCCCACCCCAAGTACGACTTCCGCGTCACGCACCTCGA
>JAVLCF010000238.1 GCA_031581195.1 Trueperaceae bacterium
GTAGCACCCTCGGGGAAAGCGATCGCTTTGCGGAGCTTGACAACAACGAGCAGCGCTACCTGTACCTCATGCTGATTCCGCACGCGGACGCCGAAGGCCGACTCAAAGGCAACCCACAGTGGATCAACGGCAAGGTCCTGACGTACGTCCCGATGGACCCCACGACGATCGAGCAGGCGCTGAGACGCATGCACGAGGTGGGGTTGGTCGTTTGGTACGAGGTGGACGGAAAGCGCTTTATTCAGATCGAGCGGTTCCACGACCACAACAAAGTCCGCAAGGACCGCGAAGGGCAAAGTGTCATTCCGAGCCCGCCGGAGGACTCCCGGAGTACTCCCGGAGTACGCCAGGAGGACGCCGGGAAAACTCCCGCAGAAGTAGAAGTAGAAGTAGAAGTAGAAGTTCAAGTTGAAGATCAAGTTCAAGAAAAAACCACGTCGCCTAACGGCGACACGCTTGAACCCCTCCTCGAAGCGTGGAACGAAAACCGAGGGCAACTCCCCGCAGCCCAAAAACTCACCAGCACCCGCAAACAAAAACTCCGGACCCTCCAGCGCGACCTCGGCGGGTTCGACCCCACCTACGCAGCGATCGCCATCGCCGCCAAAGAAGTCAGCCAAGACCCCTTCTGGGTCCAACGCGGGTACGGCCTCGACAACCTCCTCGCAGGACAAAAAGTCATTCAGAAAGCAGAAACGGCATTCAACCGCGGGTCGTTCGATCACGACAAAGCTGAAACCGACCGCATCCTCAACGCCATCGGAGGTCCCTAATGCTTGACCGCAAGGCGTTCGCCACCGAAATGAGTGCATTGGCCGACAGGTTCAACCGCACCCTCAAAGACGACCTCGTCCGCAGGTACTACCAGCACCTCGAGCACCTCGACACCCAAGCGTTCCTGAGTGCCGCAGCCACCATCTACGCGAACGACACGTTCTGGCCGTCCCCCAACAGGTTCCTCGAAGCTGCTGGCGTGGACGCCAAGACGCTCGCTGAACAAGCGTGGGAGCACGCCCTCACGCAAGCCCGGAAAGGCAC
>JAVLCF010000239.1 GCA_031581195.1 Trueperaceae bacterium
GGGTCGACCGCGGGTACGCGGTGGATGAGGTCACCGCACCGCGGGTCGCGTCGGACGACCGCATCGGTGGTCCACGGAATCGTCACGCGAGGGGGCGCCCGAATCACCGAAAAGGTTCGACCAAAGGCCAGGACCATCGCTGCTGCATGGGAGCCAGAAACCTCGCGGGTGGTGGCCCGTCATGCTCACGGTTCACGACGAGCGTGACGACGAGACGCGAACGCCGGTATCCTCCGAGGTCGCCCACTTACTCCAACGAGTCCCCGTCGGTGGGAAGGCCCTTCAAGTAGGCTCCGTAGCCACTCTTGCGGAGTGGCTCCGAGAGCTCTTCGAGCCGGACGTCGTCGATCCATCCGTTCCGCCACGCGGCTTCCTCCGGGGCCGCGATCTTGAATCCTTGCCGCGCCTCCAGCGTCTGCACGAACGTCGCAGCCTGCAGCAGCGCATCCGGCGTACCCGTGTCCAGCCAGGCCGTACCACGCCCCAGCAACTCGACCGACAGTTCGCCGCGGCTCAGGTACGCCCGATTCACGTCGGTGATCTCCAACTCGCCGCGTTTGGACGGACGCACGCTCTTGGCGACGTCGACCACGTCAGCACCGTAGAAATATAGGCCGGTCACGGCGTAGTGACTTTTCGGTTGGGATGGTTTCTCCTCGATGTCCAGGACGCGACGTTGGTCGTCGAACGTGACGACTCCGTAGCGCTCCGGGTCGTGAACGCGGTACGCGAACACGTGGCCGCCCTTCGTCAGCAACGCTGCGTTTCTCAACTTCTCGCTCATGCCGTAGCCGTGAAAGATGTTGTCACCCAGAATCAAGCAGGCAGGGGAGCCGCCCAAAAACGATTCCCCAATCAAGAACGCCTGTGCGAGACCGTCCGGGGAGGGCTGTTCGGCATAGGAAAGCTCAATCCCCCACTGAGCGCCGTCGCCCAGGAGGTGGTGGAATAGCGGCCGGTCGTGCGGCGTGGTGATGATCAGGATTTCGCGGATCCCGGCCCAC